>QMIT01000013.1 GCA_024434115.1 Chloroflexota bacterium | reverse complement strand
GGATGGCAGCGCCTCAAATGCGGATCAATTGCCCACCCGAAATCACAGTCTTTACCCTAGAAGCCCCAGATGACCAACACAACACATAGGATCATACACGCACACATCATGCCGAGCAGAATGGCAACAATCGTTCCGAACCGCTCGTTAAACGGCAGTGTTTTGGGACGGCCCTCCGACTTTTCGTCCATTTAGCTAATCTTTCCTGCCGCACGAGCGCGTGCCAACACATTTTCAGCCGAACGCACCATTGGCATATCTACCATTGACCCTTCAAAAACAAAAACCCCCGTATGCCCTGATTGTCTGGCCTCATGAGCTTCAATCAAGCGGCGAGCAGCGTCAATTTCTTCATCGCCGGGCGTGAAGATTTCATTGATCAGACCAACATGATCGGGGTGTATCGCCAACTTCCCCGTATAGCCCATGCACCGTGCTTTGGTAGTTTCGACCTTCAGCCCCTCCATATCGCGTAGCTTGACATAGGGGGTATCAATTGCTTGCAATCCGAAGGCTGCCGCGTGCAGCACCACCGCGCTCCGGGCATAAAACACCTCCTCGGCCCCCTCTGACCGAATTGCTCCCATGCTGCCAGCCAAATCCTCGGCCCCGAACATCAAGGCCACCAAACGTGCGTCCGCTTGGGCAATTTGTGCTAGGTTGACGATTCCCTTCGCAGTTTCGATCAGCGCAATCAGCCTGATCGTCCCCGGCTCGATTCCCAGAATAATTTCGCGCTCCAACAGTGTATGCGAAAGTTGCTGCACCTCGCGGGCACTTTCAACTTTGGGCAGCACATAACCGTCCGGTTTGCCGATGACCGTCATGGTTATGTCTTCAATCTGCATTCCCTTCTTGGCCTGATTCAAGCGCACCAGCCGTTCGGTTCTACCAAAATCAAGCGAAGTCAGGGCGTGCTGGATCACCTGACGCGCCTCCTCTTTGTTGTTCAAGGCGACCCCATCTTCCATATCCATGATGAGCGAGTCCACCCCAAGCGCTGCCCCTTTGGTAATCTTCTTAAGGTCGTCTCCCGGCATAATGAGGACGGCCCGTCGTACCCGACTGGATTGATCTAGTGTGTTCATTAAATTTGCGCCTCCGGACGTTTCAAAAATAGCACCGCACGTTCCACTTCACAGACCACATCTCCATGTTGATTCCGCGCAATATGTTTTAGGTTGACAATTCCACGATCTGGCTTGGAAGCAGATTCTCGTTTATTCAGCACTTCGGTTTCGACATAAATTGTGTCGCCGTGAAACACAGGCTTGGGATGGATAATGCGCTCATAGCCCAGATTCGCAACAATCGTGCCATCGGTTAGTTCACTCACTGTCAATCCAACCACCAAGCCTAGCGTGAACAGGCCGTTTACAATGCGCCGTCCGAAATCCGTTTTACTGGCAAAATCCTCATTGATATGGAGTGCCTGTGTATTCATGGTCAATGCCGAGAACAAAACATTGTCCATTTCTGTCACCGTGCGCCCCGTAAAATGCTTAAGCTTCATTCCCGGTTCTAGCTCATCAAAATATTTCCCCGGCATAGCGGTAATTTTCCTCTGCTAAAGTTGATAATGATAAGCCTACCGCAAAGGGTCATTTCTGACCATGACACCCGCCTGCTAAATTGGTTATCATTGGCCTATCCTTAATTTCAAAAAGTGAGTGTTACCCATGAGATTAGAAAACAAAATTGCTGTTATTACGGGCGCGTCACGTGGCATCGGGGAAGCCATCGCATTAGGTTATGTACGCGAAGGGGCAACCGTCGTCATCGCCAGCCGCAAGCAAGAGGGACTTGATGAAGTCGCTACCACGCTACGCGCCACCGGGGGGCAAGTGCTGACGATTGCCACCCACACCGGAGATGAAAGCCAATGTAAGCGTCTAATTGAACGTACCGTTGAGGAATATGGCCGGGTGGATATTTTGGTCAACAACGCGGCCACCAACCCGCATTTTGGGCCGATCATGAGCGCAGAAGCCAGTCACTGGCAAAAGATTATTGAAGTTAACCTCTTGGGCTATTTTTATTTATGCAAATATGCCGCCGAAGCGATGGAGAAAACAGGCGGTGGCAAAATTGTGAATATGGCCTCAGTTGCGGGTATCAATCCTGCTCCAATGATGGGGGTCTATAGCGTCAGCAAGGCCGCCGTGATTATGTTGACCAAATCGCTGGCAATGGAATTGGGGGCAAACAATATTCAAGTCAACGCCATCGCCCCCGGTGTCATCAAAACGAAATTTGCTGCTGCTTTGTGGAGTGACCCCGACATCAGCAAACGCTACACAGATCGCACCCCAGTCGGGCGCATTGGCGAAACCGAGGATGTGGTCGAAGCGGCGATCTATTTGGCTTCGGCTGGCTCAAGTTATATGACCGGACAGGTCTTGGTCTTGGATGGGGGCAACAGCGTCACAGGGTTTTAAAACAAAAAACGGGGAGAGGTTATCGAATCTCCCCGCCAACCATTCCTAACGCCGATACACGATCTGCCCTTCAGCGACTGTCATTTGAACATTCATGTCATCATCAAGCAGCACCAAATCCGCATCTTTTTGAACGTCAAGGCTGCCTTTCCGATCCTCAATACCAATTGCCTGTGCTGCATTCAGGCTACTCACCCGCCAGATTTCCGCAAGGGGACGACCTGATGCCTTGACAAAATTAGCGAGGGCTTTCTCCATTGTGATGGTGCTACCAGCCAACGTCCCATCCGCAAGGCGAGCCACTCCATTTTTGACAATGATGATGCGGTCATCCACCGGATATTCCCCATCTGGCATCCCGGTGCCACGAATAGCATCAGTTATCAAAATTACGCCGTCCGGCCCTTTTGCTGATAGCAGCAGTTTCATCATTGCAGGATGCACGTGGATATTATCGGCAATCAATTCGCAGCGGACTTCGGGGCTGGTGAGCACGGCGCCTACGGTACCGGGATTTCGATGATGCAATTCGCTCATCGCATTGAAAGTATGGGTGGCATGGCGTAATCCTAATTGCACTGCCCGCAAAACCTGATCATAGGTTGCCGCGCTGTGAGCCACCGAAACGGTAATCCCACGATTGGCACATTCCTGAATCAGCCACAGGTTTTCTTCATATTCAGGGGCAAGTGAAAGCAGCCGTACCACGCCCATTTCAAGCCAATCCATCGCTTCTTCGGGGTCGGCCCGTCGAATCAGGCCCAAATTCTGTGCCCCGCATTTCTGGGGATTCAGATATGGCCCTTCAACATGCGCTCCTAGCAAGGTCGCGCCGTTCACCTGCGGGCCTTGAGCAGCAGCTATTGTTTCTAATGCTTGGGTAATGCGTGTCGGCGTATCTGTCCATGTCGTCGCCAAAAAAGCCGTAACGCCATGCTGGGCATAAAATTGGGCAACGGTCTGCAAACCTACTGCGTCAGCATCCATCGCATCGTAGCCCATTCCCCCATGGACATGCACGTCCACAAAACCGGGCAGCAAGGTCAGGCCACTGGCGTCAATAATCTCAACGTCATCATCATCCAATGCGTTCCCCGGCCCCATCCCGACAATTTGCGAACCGTGCCAACGCAGCCAACCGCGTTCCCACTCACCCGACGTGGTCATGATCCGAGCATTTTCAATCAATACGGCATTTTCAGACGGCATTCAAATCTCCCCACCATGATTTTAAAAAGATTCTACCCCGCCCTGTTGGAAAAACCACGCATCCCACACGCCATAATGGACATATAATGAAGTTAAACGATTTCACTCAAAATTTTCTCACAAGGAGCATTTATGCCTTACTCACCTACCAGCAGGTTGTGGCGAGGAGTGTTTTGTCTTGTAATAATGACCATGCTGCTACACTTGCCCTCCACAACATCAGCCCAAAGCAGCGGTGTTCAGGAATTTACTGGCAACATCGGCAAAAACGATGACGGCTTCTACTACGATTTGTTTGACCTAAAAGCCGGGCAAACCGTTTACCTCTACATGGAAGCCCTTTCGGGTGATCTTGACCCCTATCTTTATTTTGGGAATCTCGATTTTACCGAAGTTTACGCCGAAGACGATGACAGCGGGGGTGATTTCAATGCGGCGCTTGAATTTGTCGTACCTGCTGATGGGGACTACAGCACGTATGTGACTCATATCGAAGGTACTACTGGTGATTATCGGTATTTAATCGGCATTGATGCACCGGATGTCCTCACCGGATCAGCCGCACCAACAGGCGATGAAGTTGCCTTTTTATATGAAGTCTCCAAAGTCCAAGAGTTTTTTGGTACGGTTGCTGAGGATGGAACAGGTCAATATTACGACATGTTTGACCTTGTAGCAGGCGACACGCTCTATCTCTATGTTGAGGCGCAGACCGATCAGGTTGACCCCTATTTGTATCTCGGCAATCTGGATTTTTCCGAGATCATCCTTGAAGATGACGACAGCGGCGGCGATCTCAATCCCGCTATGGAATTCATCATTCCTGAAGATGGCGACTACAGCATCTATGTCAGTTCCATCGAAGGCACGTCTGGCGATTATCGTCTCCTAATCGGCCTCAACGATCCGAATGTCTTAGATGGCACAGCCCAAATAACCGGAGATGAAATTGCGGTGCTTTACAACAGTGCTGAACCTGCCGAATCTGCGGGTCTGGCCCGTGTGCAAGAATTCACTGGGAGCATCACGGGGAGTTCGGCTGAGGATGTTAGCGGGGTTTATTATGACCTGCACGGCCTGAAAGCTGGCGAAACTTTGTACGTCTATGTTGAAGCCACCTCACCCGAACTTGATCCCTATGTCTATATCGGAGATATTGATTTCAACGAGGTATATATCGAAGACGATGACGGCGGCGGAGACCTCAATTCGGCGGTGGAATTCCCCATCCCGGCTGATGGCGATTACAGTATCTTGGTCAGCCACATTGAGGGTACAGAGGGAGATTATCGTGTCCTGATTGGCCTTGATGCTCCTGATGTTCTAAATGGTACAGCCCAGCCCACCGGGGATGAAATCGCGGTACTTTATGTCAGCGGAAACTCTGGTGGTGGTACTGAACCGGAAGTCAATACTGAAATCCCGATCAGCAACTGTGATGCCCTTGCCGAACGACCTGCCTTGAGTGGTTCAGAAGAAACCTATGTCACCGACAACTTTGTCATCCACTATACCTTCTCCGGCCAAGACGCCATTACGCAAAACTACCTCAATGAAGTCATTGACTCGCTCGGTTATGTCTATGAGACCGAAATCAATCAATTCGGTTGGCCTGCCCCTCCACCAGACTGCGGTGAAGGCGGGGATGGTCGTTTCGACGTCTATCTGATGGAAACCATTAAAGATGACGGCGTCTATGGTTATGCCCAAGCGCAAGGCTTGGTTGGAGACAACCCATCCTCGGCCAATGGAGAGGCCTATGCTGCCTATGGGTATCTTGTGGTGGACAACGATTTCTCTAGCGATCAAAATCCGCTGGCAACCATGCGGGCTACCGTTGCCCACGAATTCCATCACGTTATCCAATTTGGCTACGACATCAATGATGCGATGAATTGGTACTATGAGGCCACCGCCTCATGGTTGGAAACCCAAGCCTATCCGATTGATGAAGCCGCTTCCATCTATGTCCCAACCCGCTTTGAGTACACGGATATTTGCGTGGGTGCCAATTCAGATGATGGTCTGTTAGTCTATGCCGATTGGCTGGCGATTGATACGCTTGCCCAGTTATATGGCCCACTAGCAGTCCAGCGCCTTTGGGACTACGTCGCAAATGTCGAAGGCATGGCGGCTTTATATGGCTTGTTAGAAGAAATTGGAACAACTCCGCAGGCCTTTATTGAGCAATTTGCTATCCGCAACCTCCTGCTCGGCTATGACCAAGCCCCTCGCTTTGAACGCCAAGTCTATTTGGAAAATATCATCAATGCGGCGGGTGATTGGACGTTTGGGTTCTCCGGGGTTCAACAGCTTTCCGCCGACTATGTACAGTTAGACCTGAGCGGCGTCTATCGCTTCACCAGCAATCAGCCCAACATCAGTCTGGTAGTGGTTGGGGTTGACACGACCTCCGACACTGCCGATGTCTTTGAAGTAGGCCAAGATGGTGTTGTAGATACCTCCGGCTATACCAACGCCTATGTCATCATCTTAAACACCGATGCACACGACGCTCCGGAAAACTGCACCTTTACCGATTGGCAGATCACCGTTAGTGATGCCGCTGGGGAGACCCCACTGGCACCGATTGACGGTACTTTCGACGCATCACGCTTCAAAGCCCCTCGATAATTTCACTTCGTCGTTTCGTTCTGGGAGGGGTCATGCAATTGACCTCTCTCCACAATTTTCTAATCTATTTACACAATCTCTGGTTAAGAACAACGCTTGTGTGGTATGCTATCTGACAATTAATCAATTAACCCTCTATGGGTACGATGAACAACTTTTACCAAGTGTGTGGAATACTCCCCGAACCTATAGAACCCTTCATGAATACTCTCAGTATGTTCGCCTTTCATCACATGACTGGCCCATTCTGTAAAGGAATTTAACTGCATGACAACACAAGTGTTTGTAACAAACCTACCCCTTACCAGCACTGAAGAGGATTTGCAGGCGCTCTTCGGTCAGGCAGGTGAGGTGGTCGGCGTAAAACTAATCCGTGATCAAAAAACGGGCGAATACAAGGGTTTTGGCTTTGTCCACATGGCCGATGACGAGGCAGCCCAACAAGCCATTCAAATGTTTAACAACTTTGAATATGAGGGCCAAAGAATCTTGGTACGGGAATCGCGTCCGCAGCGCACTAAACAAGAAAAGATGGATGCTCGCCGCAAGTTTGCCGAAGAACTCGCTGATAAACTCAACGAGACCAACCCCAAAGCCCGCTTCCAACTCCGCCGTATTGTCGAATCACAAGGCCGTACCTTTGCCCAAAAGCTACTTGATGAAACCCTGCGCATTGAAGAAGAAGGCGGCATGATGACGTTGGATGGCTCACGCCGACGCACAATTGGTGGGGTCTTTCTCTTTCTAGCATGGCAGCGCGTCCCGGACACTGTACGAAATAAGATTTTCCCAGACCGTGCCCGCCTCAAAAAGCGTGCCGAACAGAAACAACGCGAAATGAACGGCGAGGCTGTCCCCGACACCGAAGCATTCGAGGAATCCGAAATCCCTACCGAACCACCTGCTCCAGATATTCCAATCGAGGAACTACGCGCCAAGTTGGACGAGCTACGGGAGGCTGAACAGGTTGCTGAGAAAAAAGTGGAAGATATTCGGGCACGCCGCGCTCCCGGTGGGTTATTCACAGCCCTCAAAGATGTCGCCGAGATCAAGAATCAGATCAATGCGTTGCTAAAAGAATACCCCGGCCTCGAATAAATAAATGGTGATGGAACGGGTAGAACAGAAATATCCATTCTACCCGTTTCAATCTGCAACCAATGGCCGCCACATGAAATAACGCGGCCCATGTCCTAACCCAGTGTGTAAATCCCCTTCAACTTGAAAACCAAGCCGTTCATAAAAACCCACCGCATCTGGTCGCGCGTTACACCACAACAGTGTCCCACCTTGTTGAATAGCATACTCAATGCAGTGGCTTATCACTGCTTTACCAATCCCGCGCCCTTGAAATTCTGGCAGGGTTGCCACAGCCCGCAATCGCCATGCGGTCGGGTGCTGCGTTTCTGGTGGGGCATCCCGTGTCACCGTAGCGATGCTGACCAACTGCCCTTCCCCAAAACCCCCTACATGCAAAGTTCTAATAGCGGTATCTCCCGGACGGTGGATCGTTTCAGGTGGATCATCCGGCCACAACACGTGCCGCCGAATAGCATAAGTATCCTCTAGCAGGATGGGTCGAACTTCAATAATGGGCATCGGGCATCACCCTCCTAAGCAAAAAATCGCCAACACGGGACTGGCGATTTTCTAAGGATCACAGGTATAGAAAACTACTTACCCTCTTTGTCGCGTACATCCCCGATAACTTTGGCGGGGACTCCTGCAACGATGGCATAGGGCGGCACATCTTTGGTCACAACTGCGCCAGCCCCGACAAGGGCATTTTCGCCGATAGTGATTCCACAAATAATGGTGGCGTTGCTGCCAATCGAAGCCCGTTTTTTGATAATCGTTTCAACCACCTGCCAATCATCGCCTGCCTGCATCGAGCCATCGGGGTTCGTCGAACGTGGGTAAATATCATTGGTAAACATTACCCCATGCCCGATGAAAACTTCATCCTCCAACTTCACCCCCTCACAAATAAAGGAATGGGAGGAGACTTTGCAGCGTGCCCCAATCGTTGCACCAGATTGAATTTCGACAAACGGCCCAATTTTGGTGTCATCTCCAATCGTACACCCATATAAATTCACCAAATCAGGCTGGAAGATTCTAACCCCGTTACCGAGGCGAACATTCTCTTTGACAGGCATCTAAAACATCCTTTCCGAAGATATAAACCTATTTAGTATACTTCAAAAAGGACACCGTGTTTTCATGGAATTCGCAGTACCTGTCCCACATAAATCAGGTTCGGATTGGTGATGCCATTAGCAGCAATCAGCGCACTCATCGAAACCCCATAGCGCAGCGCAATCCGATACAGGTTTTCACCACGCTGAACAACATGGGTCTGTCCGCCATAATTCGTAGGGGTCGTCGTTGTAGTCACACCAATGATGGTTGGGACGATGGGCACAACCGTATAGGCCGTTGGAATCACCAGTGCCTGCCCCACATACAGTTGGTTGATATTCACGATATCGTTTATGGTGGCTAAGGTGGACAAGGACACACCAAAACGTTGTGCGATAAGGGCCAACGTATCTCCCGCTTGAACCAGATAGACCAAGCCACCTGTCGAAACAGGGCCTACTGGATAATAGGGGTTCGTCGAACCAGAGGTCGTTGGGGTATTGATTGAGAATCCGGGACATCCCGACCATATGAAAACGTACTGCTTGCCCCCTAACCCCGGCGCGTTTACTTGAAATTCCCCACTGCTAAGGCGATAGAGGTTTACATCAACACTCGCTTTAATGAGGGTATTGGTACGGGGCACACCGACTGTCGCAATTTCTTGGATGGAGGCAAAGAGTACCGTGACAGGTTGGTTGCCGACAGGCCTAATGATTTCAATGCCGTTTGACCGACAGTAAACCGCAACCGTTTGCTCAGGGTCAACAATGATATTGTTCATACGGCCATCATCGGGTGGTGGAATTGAACATTCTTGGATAAGGTCAGCATCTACCGCCGTTCCAGCATTGGCATCATTGATAAACATTGTAACAGTTACGGTTGCCAACATACCGGGAGACTGGGGGGCTGTCCAATAAACACCAATAGTCGAACTGGTCTGTGGGCCAGAGGGGCCACTTGCGGTAAATATCGCACGTGGGGACGCACCGGGAGTCGTGGCGGTGACGGATACTCGGTACCCGTTGGTATCGGCAATTCCGGCGGGTGGTGTTTGAACAAAAATCGTGAACCCATTACGGCAATACTGCAAAACTGTAAACGACCATCCCCCCGGCAACACTTGGGTGCCTGCCTCGGCGGGTTTTTGTGGAGCTACGAAGATAGTTACAACGAAGATAAAAGCTACTAAAACAAGCGTAATTCGTCGCATACTCTAACCTCTTAACAACTCCTATATAGGTATATCTTCACTATATACCGCTAGGTCGTTATAAGTCAGTTAGAGTCGGGATAACACAGTCATTGAGTTACCTGTGCGCCTGCATCCCGTCAGTAAAATCAAAAGGCAGGCCCAATCCTGCCTTCCAATACACCCTTATCCAGCGCGACTCGTAATCCATACGCCATCATCTCGCCGCTGGTCTGCCAGACAAAACACGCGCTGTTTTTGGCGTTTGGCCTCCTCCTCCGTCAGCCAGAAACTCAACGTGCGGCCTCGCATTGATGCCAGATATTCCAGTGCGGCCATGACATGTGAACATGCGATCCCTTGATTGACGGCCCATTCGCACGTACAGCGCGTATGAATGGTGCCATCACGCTCAAATTTCACGGTGACGACGTGGTTGGCAACGGGGTTCGAAACGCTTTCGACGACAAAGGTGTCATGATCTACCCGACGCGCTTGCAATTTTCGGCTCTGCGCTTGCAGTTGTTTGATGTGTTTAGGCTTCATGTTTAGGTGTAGATGCTCCTGCTGCACACATTTCCGAACATATATTCTATTATACATCAAAAACGTTAGTTTTGTGTTAACAAACCGTCCAAAATAAACAAAAAGGCAGGCCAAAACTCACCTGCCTTAAAGCGCTTATTGAAAGGGCTTTTGAATTACCGATTTCGCAGCACGACATCGAAAATTTCAACGAACAATGGGTAGCCTGTCATATTCGCATCCCGTCTAACCGACGAAACATCCGCATTAACAAAGATACTGACGGTACCCTCTGCTGGAACCGTAATTTCTCGGACAATACGCATCGGAACTCCCCCGCCTGTCGAGTTTTCAGGTAGTGTGGAAGACGCACCCACATTGGGATAGGCTATCGCTTGGTCAAGTATCTGTCCATTCTGCTCAACCGAAAAGCTGACCAACGAGTGCGTTTCGTTGTATTCAATCGTCAGTTCGATGGTCTGACCCGCCTGCCCCTCGAAAACCGCAACGAGTGCCGGATACTTGTCCAGCAAGGTAAGTTGGGTGCGTTCCCCGAGGGTAAGGACGATAGGTTCGCGTTTATTGAGCGCGATTGTGTATTCCGACCCCTCCAATTCACCGTTGAAATTCCTCAAAAACAATTCAACACGATAGTTGCCATCGGCAGGTAACTGGAAACCCAAAATTTCAGGGTTATAAACCGCGCCGCTGTCGTCATCAACTGTTAGCTCCCCGCTCTCCCCTACACGGCTCAATCGCATTACCGCGTCCATCCCCTCCCCCGCCACCGATATGTCTACAATGTCGCCGCGCTGACCCACAAAATCATAGTAGGTATAGGGGAAAGCCGGATTATTCTCAGGCGTATAGGTACTGGTTACTGCCTCGCCATAGGTTAGTGTCGGAACTTCAAGCTGTCCCAATTCAATCGTGTAGGGAACAGGGCGTCCCCCGGCATTATTTTCGACACTGAAAATAATCACCACGTTTTCAGCGACAGGGATGGTGACTTCTTGGGTAATGGGCTGACCTGCTGGGCCACCGCCGCCACCGCCGCCGCCACCACCACCGCCACCATTGCCACTGCCTACACGGGGAGTATATTGTAGAAAGTAACCCGTATTTACCAAATCAGACGCATTAACCGTGACAGAGAGTAAGTCTCCTGCCCGCCCTTGAATAAGATAGTAATAGATGGGTTCGTCACCCGTAACCGTTCCCTCGACGCTTCCCCCCACCTCTAACGAAATTAATGCAGGTTGATACGCGGGCAACGAAAATGCGGGGGCAGAAGTTGGGAATGGTGTAGGGGTCGGCAGATTATCCAACATCGCTTGTGTGGTGGCTGTAGCATTCTCAACAATTGCAGTTACTGTCAGTTGTTGAGGCAAAAGTGTTTTAGAAGTCGGCGACCCCTGTAATCCCACTGCCCCAATTGTCTTATCCTCACGGGGCGACATCGCCGAGAAGATCACCGCGACTGCAAATATCACGGCAATCAGAGCCGCCGCCACCAGCGAAAAATTCAAATGCCGTCCGGTTGAATACCCTTCCAAACGAGGGGCAAGTGTATTGTTCATCATTTCCTCCATATTCAGTGGCCGAAGTGACGAGTGAGTACGACCATTTGAAGAAACAGAAGGAGAGGATTTTGGGGTGGCGATCATCATTTTTTCCCACACCCGCTGTTGTGCGTCAGACACCAGAGTGTCTACTCGCTCCGCACCCATCAACTGGCGAGCAAAGGCCGCCATCTTTTCGTCAAGGCCGGGGGGAACAGGTGTTTGTAGGTCACGGGTCAAGGCTTGCAGATAGAGATCGAGCAGTTCGGCTTGTGATCTGTGTTCGTTCATCGTCGTTAATCCAATTCCAACTCATCATATCGGGCACGCAATTTGCTGATAACGCGATGCAATTCCACCCGCACCGCCCCGGCGTTTTTGCCGATGACTTGACCGATTTCGGCGGCACTTAACCCGGCTACCATCTTGAGCGCCAACAAATTCTGTTGCTCATCCGGCAGGGTTGCCACCAAATCTCGTAAGGCTTGTTGGGTTTCATCCCGCATCATGTTCTCCAGAGGGGCTGGTATCTCCGCAACAAGGTCAAGCTCGGTATCCTCAATCGAGAGATGAGATCGCCGACTTCTCAGGTGATTGACCACCGCGTTGTGGGCGATTTGAAATAACCACGCCGCCACCGAACCACCGCGATAGCCCCCAATTGAAACCAGCGCCCGTGTAAAAATGACACTGGTTAAATCTTCGGCCTCCTCAGCCGCCCCCACCCGGCGCACACAATAACGATAGATGCGCCCAAAATATTGTTCATAGATGGGGGCAAACTGCGCCAAGTCGTGCATCGCGGCCTGCATCTGACGTGCCTCAGTTGCAGTGTTTTCCAAATTTTCCATTTCTGGATTGGATGGAAACAATGTTTTTCTCCGCACCTGTATCATTCATGAATTCTCCAAAAGGACGTACCCACTCGTCGTGCATCCCCTAGAGACACCCGTCATGCCAAAACGTTACAGCAATTCCCTTAACATTTCTCAAACCAGTACGCTGCGCCAGAATTCAAACTTGCCGTCCATTTTCTAAACTGGTAATGTTAAGGTCTGGTTTTTATCGAAAACATCTCAATGGAGAGCCGATGAGTGTCGATAATCTCGCCGGACAAACGCTAGGCCAGTACGAATTACGCGAACTGCTTGGTGCGGGCGGCATGGGGGCGGTTTATCGCGCCCATCAAAAAAATCTCAAACGATGGGTTGCTGTTAAGGTTTTACCAGCAACGCTTGCTGGGCAAGCTCTCTATTTGGAGCGCTTCAACCGCGAAGCCCAAACCGCCGCTTCCCTTGAACATCAGCATATTGTGCCTGTCTATGATTATGGACTCCAGCGCGGCACAAGTTATGTCGTCATGCGTTTATTAACTGGCGGCACATTGGCTGACCGTCTCAATGACACTCTCGTCAATGAAAAACCCCTCCCATCCCCGCGTGAAGTCGCCGAACTCATCAAACAAATTGCCAGCGCCCTCGATTATGCCCATGCCAGAGGGGTAATCCACCGTGATGTCAAGCCCAGTAATATTATGTTCGACGATCAGGGTGTGGCATTTCTGGTAGACTTTGGCATCGCTAAATTGATCGAAGGCACTGGGGCGGGCCTAACGGGCACCAACATGACCATGGGGACGCCTTCGTTTATGCCCCCTGAGCAGTGGCGCGGCGAAAAAGTCACCCCAGCATCCGATCAATATTCATTAGCAGTTATCACGTACCAATTATTGGTCGGCAAGCTACCCTTCGAAGCCACCACCCCTTACGCTTTGATGCACAAACATCTGAACGAAACACCCGCCCCGCCCCACTTGGAACGCAGCAGCATCCCTGAAAGTTTGACGGCTGTGCTTGGGCAGGCATTAGCCAAGCAGCCCGAAGATCGTTTTCCCAATTGTACGACCTTCGCGGAAGCGTTTGCCGATGGATGCTCTGGTTTCGCCGATGTAAAAACAACTTTCTTTACCACGCCTCTCCAAGTGCGTACCAAAGTTGCAGCCCGCACGGTGCCCAAGGAACACACAGGCGAAAAGGCCACCACCATTTTACAGACTTCTCGCCCAGTTCATAAGAACCCTATCACATGGCTCATCGCAGGCGTTATGGCGCTGCTCTTGGGTGGAGTAATTTTTATACTCGCCAGCAATCCGGATGACGACAAAAAAACTACGCCGGCGCCGACTTCGATTGCTCAAATAGATACGCCAACCGACGAAGCTGCCGATACCCCATCACCAACCGCAACTTCATTTGATTCTGAATCAGCCGCTCAAGCGACTTTCGACGCCCAAAGCACCAAGCTGGTAATCGAGGCTTCGCAAACGGCCTTTCAGGAAACCGTCGCTGCTGGTGTGATTGCCCGCGCCGAAACCGCAACAGCAACCTTGTGGACAAAAACGCCGACATCCACTTCTACCAACACATTGACACCGAGTAGAACACCTACCCATACATCAACGTCAACCGATACGCCATCACGGACACCCACCGCAACCGACACCCTGACGCCAACCCAGACCCTCACGCCTTCCGCGACCCATACGGCCAGTCTGACCTATACCCCGTCGCAAACGCCAACGCCCTCCGACACACCGATAGCTACCAACACGCCAACGGCAACAGCAACTTCATCATCCACCCCAACGGCCACCCCGCGCCCCTCGAACACCCCTGCGCCAACCGTAGATACCCGCGCCACCATTTTGGCAATGCAAACGCAGCCAACGGCGACTCTCATCGCAAACTACAATCCTCAATTGGTACAGAATGTCCCCGGCACGTTGGTCTTTGGCCCACAAAGCGGCAATTTTACCTATCGGGATGATGGTTTCATCCGCAGTGTCATCTCCGGTACAGATACCCGCGACTTCATTGCCGAGGTGACATTTATCAATCCCTACCCCACATCCGAGGCGGTATGGGATGCAGGCTTTTTGTTCAGAGAGACAGCCACCGATGAGCAACTGCGTCTTATCATAGATTCAAATCTAAACTACAGCCTAAGCAACTGGCAGACTGGCGAAAATATCACCGATATTGAATCGGGCAAGATTTATGGCCTCAATTTGGAAGACGGCGATGCCAACCATCTCATGTTAGTGGTTGTGGATGGAACAGGCATTTTGTTCATTAACGGCAATTTGGTTGTGACCCTCAATGTCTCAAGCCGCACCGACAGCGGGAGTGTCTCCTTTGGCACGAGTTTGGTACAAGGCAATCTATCCGTAGGCGAAATCATGCGCTATCGAGATTTCGCTGTTTGGTCAATCCAAGAAAATGCCTGTATCCTTACACCTGCCCAATCGCAAACCCGTCTGCGGGAGGAGCCAAGCACGGAATCTGACGTTGCTGCCAATATTGCATTAGGGGATCAACTCCTAGCTACTGGGATCACATCGGGTGAGGATGGGTTCAACTGGTTACAGGTAGCAGGCAATGTCTGGGTTCGTGAGGATATAGTCACGACCACTGGCGACTGCGCCAGTTTACCCACCGTGAGTGCCCAAGCTGCGACCCCAACCCCGACTCCAACCTTTACGCCGTCACTTGCCCCCACTATTCCAACCGCCACCCCCGCGTCGGTGGGTGATGCTTCTAGCTGGCCGATTCAAGCGGCCCCCGTGTTTGGGCCATCCTCTGGTGTTTTGGCGGCATTGGATAATGAACTCATTGACTACGTACCCGCCCAAGTGAACCTAAAAGACTTTATGGTCGAAGTCGTATTCGCCAATCCCTCCCCCACCAGTCAAGCATGGGATTTTGGTTTCCTAATCCACGATCAAGGCACTGAGTTTTATACCGTCGCGGTTAATTCGAATCTTGAGTGGAATGTCGTGCTGACGCTCGAAAGCGGCACTACCGCACTTGCCAATGGGTCGCTAACTAATTTCGACAGCAGTGAGGGGGGGGCAAATCGTCTCCGGCTCATCGCGGCGGGTAATGCAGCCTTGCTCTATTTGAACGATGAGTTCGTCACCGCCATAGAATTGACCCAGCTACCGGATGCGGGGGATGTATCGGTTGCATCTGGTTTGGGCACGGAATATGATGTTGAGCGGCGCTTCAATTACAGCAACTTCACGATCTGGTCGCTCGAACAGATTTATGGCCCGGTGGCAGGCAGCCTCAACCATGAGGCCGATGGCAATCTTGAAACTACCTTTGCACGTGGCTCGGCAAAGGATTTTGTCATGACCACGACCTTCACCAATCCTTATGATGCCAGCGTAAATACGTGGGATTATGGTTTCCTGTTCCGCAACAGCCCTTCCGAAACCTATATTTTCGGAGTAGATTCAGCCCAGCACTGGATTTTGTTCCTTCTGAAGAACAATCAATACACCACACTTGCCGAAGGTAATATTGACCAGCTAAACACAGGTGCTGAAGAGCAAAATCAAATCACAATCTTGGCGGTAGACCATCTCGGCCATCTATTGATCAATAACCAATGGGTGGCATCCCTTGATCTCACTGCCCTGACGGTCAGCGGCGGTTTTGCCCTCACGGTTGGGTTGGTGAATGAGGTCGCTGGCGAAACCACTGAATACAGTGATTTCAGTATCTGGCGACTCCAATAGGTATCCTCTCAAATCATGCGCTTATGCCCCGATCCTGTGGGTTATCCGAACAAGAAATTTGCGGATAACCCATTTTCGGGCCATACTTTTTAAATTCAGCCTACCCAAATAAATTAGTGCTTTTCTGGAGGATATATTCTTATGTGCTCACCTAATGTCGCACAAGCCGTTCGTGAACGTATTGCCCGTGAAGGAGTTCCACAAGTCAGCCGCCGCAACTTTTTGCGCATGGGGGGACTCACCGCAAGTGGAGTGGCGGTTGCTTCCATGTTAGGCCCCGGCAAATTGAATCGAATCGCAGTCGCCCGCGCCCAAGAAGCCACTGAAGTCATTGACCTCAGCCATGTGTTTTCCGTCAATGTCCCCACCTATCTGATTGGCGAAGGCCCCACACGCGAAACATTTGTCACCGTCGAACAAGATGGTTTCTACATTCAGAAATGGAATTTTGGGGAACATGCCGGAACGCATGTGGATATTCCAGCCCATTTTGTCGCTGACGGCACAACCGTAGATAACTATGATGCGGTCAATTTGGTCAGCCCTGCCGTCGTGATAGATATCTCCGCTAAAGCCGCCGAAGTTGCCGACGCCACATTAGATGTTGCCGACATCGAAGCATGGGAGAGTGTCAATGGCGAAATCCCGACTGGTGCAGTGGTATTCCTCTATTCGGGTTGGGACGCCAAATGGAACGAACCCGAAGCCTTCCGCAATGCGGATGCCGATGGTGTCCAGCATTACCCCGGTTTTAGCCCAGAGGCCGCTAGTTTCCTTGTGGAGCAGCGCGATATTCACGGCATCGGTGTAGATACTCTCAGCCTCGACATCGGCGCTTCCACCACTTTTGATGTGCATGTCACGGTCTTAGGGGCTGGCAAATTTGGCATCGAAGGCGTCGCCAATCTTGCCGCGATTAAAGATCGTCAGGCGACGGTTATTGTCGGGGTTCCGCGTTGGGAAGAGGGTTCGGGTGGCCCTGCCCGTATCCTCGCACTCGCCTAAATTAGAAGTGAAAAGGGCGATCCTCAAAAAATCGCCCCTTTTTCATTAAATGCCCTTTAGCCCGCAATCTCACGTAGCGCATCCACATTCTTCACAACCAATAGTCGCCCATCATAATCAATGATCCCTTGTCGCATCCATTCACGCAGCATCCGGTCAAGCGCATCGCCATCCATACCCGCTGCCCGCGCCATACGGTTAATCCGCTGCACGCCCGCCACTTCACCCGCCTTGTCACCCGCCAACAGCAAAATAATGCTGGCGACCCGCGCCGCGCCATTGCCAATCGCGTGTTCGCGCACCTGCAAATTCATATGATACAGTCGCAGCCCAAGTTGATGGAGCACACTCATCGCTGCGCTAGGTACTCGGCCAATCACGTCCAAAAAAGCATCCCGGTCAAGGGCGATCAACGTACAATCAGAGGCCGTAACAACCGACCCGGTGCGCGGCTGACCTACCACCATCGAAAGCTCACCTACGACATCAAATGGGCCGAGCGTTTTTAGGCACACTTCTTCACCATTATCATACTTTCGCATGATATGGGCCTGCCCCTCATCAATCAGGTAAAAGGCATCACCGGGGTCGTCTTGGTCAAATAACACCTCGCCCGCAGGAACTTCCATCAATCGGGCATGTTTTGCCAATTCCAACAGCGCTTCTTCTGGCAGGTCTTGAAACAGCGAAATTTCGCGCAGCTTGCTGTGAACCACTCCCGCAACCATAGTCGCTTCCCTTCCTCCTAAACGTTTTTCTATTTCAGTATAGACCGTTTTGTATAGTGCAACCACATCCTATCGGGTGAAATACACACTAGCCACAAAGACAGCAAACATCGCTAGGCAGACCGCAAATTCAATCATCTTACCGACAATAATCATCCTAAGGGTGGCTCCGCCTGCCCCAACCGCCTCCTGCAATTCACGCCGTCTCAATAACTGCATAAAGAATGCCCCTAATACTGCCCCAATAATGGAACCGAGAATGGGTATCGGAATCAAAAATGTCCCCAAGATGGCGCCGACTAAACTGCCTATCGCCGTCAAGCACCCGCCGTGATCTCCCATCCCTAAAGGCCGTAGCCAAAAATCAACCGTCACGCCGACAATCATTAACACGGTCAGCAGAATTGCCGCCAAGAGCGTGAGCCGATCAAAGCCTTCAATCAGGGCGTACCCAATCGCAACCACCCACATCACAAGCGGAGCAGGTACAAAGGGAATTACCACAAATGCGAGGGACATCAACATCAGTGCAAATGTAATCCACAATCCTGAATCAATACCCGTTATCGCCATTCAATTCAGCCTTTTGGGGGACTAGACACCCATTCCGATCTATGATACTTTGTATTGCAGCATATCACATATTCATTGAGGTCAAAACATTATGACAATTGCAGCCACACTAATCGCACCAGTCACCTTTGTTGGGGTGTTGGAGTGTGCCTGATTTAGCAGTCCGATTGTTCTCATCCATCTAAAACCTATCTCAGGCTACACGCATCCATTCAATGTTGCATCGTTGACGTTTTTTGAATGGCTGTGCGAGCGATTCTCTGCGTTCCATTGCTCATGGAACTGTAGTTATTGGCTGCTCCCCAAACACCATCTCGCTACCATTTTTGCATAATCTTGATAACTATCTCCACTGCGAGAGGGTTGATTAATCCTTGAATACCAAACGTTTGAATCCGTATCGAGTCTATTTGACTCTCGAAGGCGTAACCTCTTTTGCCTTCGCCATGATTTTCATGACCAGCATGATCTATCAGGTCAGTGTGGTCAAACTATCCCCCTTACAATTGGTCTTGGTGGGGACATTACTAGAAAGCATCGTGTTTCTGTTTGAAGTCCCGACAGGTATCGTGGCCGATGTCTACAGCCGCCGTCTATCGGTCATCATTGGCATCATTTTGACCGGTCTGGGTTTTATGGTCGAGGGCCTGTTTCCCTATTTTGGCACCATCCTGTTGGCCCAAGTGGGCTGGGGTCTTGGCGCAACGTTCATGAGTGGGGCACTAAACGCATGGATGGTAGATGAAGTCGGCGAAGCTGAATCTGGCCCAGTCTTTATGCGTGCCGCCCAAGTCGGTCAATTGACAGGTCTGATAGGCCTGCTAGCGGGGGTCGCATTTGGCAGCATCCGTATCAATCTGCCGATCATCTTGGGCAGCGGTCTCTTAATTGCCCTCGGTGGTTTTTTGGTGCTGTTTATGCCCGAACACAACTTCAAACCAACCCCGCGTGAAGACCGCAATTCGTGGCAAACCATGACCCACACTTTCAAAAATGGGGCAAAATTGGTGCGGATGCGCCCTGCCCTGATGACGTTCTTGGGAATTTCATTTATCGGCGGCCTCTATAGCGAAGGCTTTGACCGTCTGCGTGATGCCCACCTGCTGCGAAATTTCAACTTTCCCGATGTCACCCTGCCAGTGTTGGGTGATCTAAAACCCGTTGTCTGGTTCGGCATCATCAACGTCGTAGGGATGATTCTGGCGGCGGCTGTCACAGAAATGATGCGCCGTCGGGTCAACACCAATAACCAACGTTTGGTCAGTCGGATTTTGTTAGCTGCCGATGGCATGATGATTGTGGCGATTTTCAGTTATGCGTGGGCGGGGAGTTTCGTCGTTGCGGTGAGTGCGCTTTTGGTCGCCCGATTGATACGCAGCTTACCGGGGCCACTGTATCAAACATGGCTCAATCAGCATATTGACTCCGAGGTGCGGGCAACCGTGCTTTCAATGGACAGCCAGCTAAACGCCCTCGGTCAAATCGCGGGTGGGCCAGCCGTCGGTGCGGTGGGTTCCTACGTCTCAATCCGCGCCGCGTTGAGCATCAGTGCGTTGATTCTTTCACCTGTTTTATATCTCTATCATCGGGCGGGGCAATACAAACCCGTTTCGGTGGTGGAGTCAAATCCAGAGGCGGTTACTGTCGTGGCCTAGTTTTTTGGGGCGACTGGAACACCCAATCGCCCTTTTTTCACTTCATTCATCCAATTTCAATCCGGGTCGAACCGCTTTTTTGACCGATGCCATAAACGTATCACTCAAAATGGGCTTCTGTTGGCTGGGAAGTTTCACTTCATCTGGCATGGCCTTCATATCTCGCAAAACTTCCAAAAATTCCTGTGCCTGACCCAATACCGACTTTAGTTCCGCAATCGTTGCGCCCGTTGCACCATCGGGGGCACTATTATTCTGTGGCTCGGCACCTTCTAAGGCCATCAGCGCCCATGTCATAATCTGCCGGATGCTATATCCTTTGGCCTGCCACGCCTCCAAAATTTCCAGCGCCTGACCCTCTTCAACAATATCTTCATCCAGCCGAAATGACACTACTCTGCTCATCGAAATATCAGCGCGGAAACCCCTGCCTTCAGGCGTGAGGAGGAAGCGCCTTGCACCTTTCTTATTTTATTCGCCAACTCGCAGTCGTTAAGAGGATACACTCTTCTGGTTTAGCGTTTTGACACAGACGCTGGCCCGACTCCATGTCGTGCAGGCTAATGCGGTTCTTGCTTGCCCCACCCACATAACATAACCCATACTTGGGATGTTTCACCCATGCCCCACGTTTGATGCCCATGCTCAATGTGCCGCCATAGGGACGCCGTTCGCCGCCTTTGCTATATTGGAGGGCATGAAGCTGCCGCCGATGAAACCGCAAGGGCATGATATAGAGCATGTTGGGATTATCTACCGCCGAACCCCCAACGTAGCTATTGGCTAAGGCCCAACTGTCTACGCAATGGGCTTCAAACTTATCGGACAGCTTCTTCTTGGATTTCTTGAGACCCAGTGCATCGCGCAGTTGCTTAGTTTGGTAGCCTTGTACGGTTCGCACTTCCGCGATTTCCCCAAGTTCAGCATAGAACCACTGCTTGCCGGCTTCAAGCGGGGAAAAACTGCTGTTCCAACGCCGTTGCCCCTGTTTGGATATGGCTTTAATATCCTCCACCACAAACACTTGAATGGGATAATAGCGGGCTAACCAACGACACAAGCGCAACTTCCAGCCCCACCGTGCGCGGGTGCTAGGAGGGAGTTGAAACTGCCCTTGCCGACGATTCGGACGACAGGGGCGATAGCGGGTCTTGCGACGCCGCCGTGAACGCCGCATCTGGGTACTTGTTGCTTCGGATTCCTTGACCCATGTCACCGCATCGGCTTGAATGTTCAGGTAGGTGTGCGAGGCGGATTTGACTGTCAGCGCCTCTTTCTTGGAACCGGGGTCAATCCCAACGGCGATGGGTTGGGTGTACCCATCCTCACGGTCAAGCAGTTGGATATAGAACAACCCTCGGTCAAAGCGTTTCACGGCCCGTCCTTTGGCGATGAGTTTGTTGGCGCGTTGATTGGTTGTCGGCATCAGGGGTTTCCCCGTACTACCTACTACTGGGACAAATTGTTGCGACATACACGATTCCTTGCAGTGTTTAACGTCTCTACAGACAGAGCAACTGATCCCTTCGCCACTGGCAACCGCAGGGAAGGCAGACTAGGGAGGCATCCGCCCTATACTTTGAGCTACCACGCTCAGGTTGCTAGTTACAAACTGGCTAGTCAACACTTACGTTGTGAGTCGGTGATTGGTCTTCCCTTCCCACAAACCCCTAGCTTTAGCTATGAGGCTGTTTACACTAATCCCATAGACTCATATAGTCGCCAGAGCTTTAATCCACCACGCACATTTGCCAAATGGATTGACCCTGCGGTATCCGCCAGAATGATTGAACTATGTTCTAACAGGGGTACGAACCGACTATAGAGCATCGCGCTTCCCCCACCCGTTAACACTATACTATCCCACGGAAGCGGTCCACCCGCAACATTTTGATAGGTATCGGCAATCCGGTTCAATAGGGCGCTGGTTGCTTCACGTACCTCATCTTCACAGGGATAGTCACGTCCCCCCCCATGAAAGATACCTGTCGCAATGGCCTTGCGAACACGGTCTGGGGGCAAAGTCGCCAGACCGCGCGTGGCATCCCGATTTTTGGCTCGGAAGCTGCGTTCAAAATCACGCACCACTTCCAAAATCCCAATTGGCGTACTTTCACTTAGGCTATAGTCTACTTCACCACCGGGGTTAACGGCCAACCAGTCGGTCGTATGGCCTCCCACATCAATCACCAATGTCCGCCCATTCAAATCCGTCCGCTGATAATGTTTGCCATCATCCGCCAACAGCAAATTCATCAAACCGCCGACGGGTTCCTCAAATGTATTAACATAGGTAATGCGGAAGTTGCGTTCTTTGCCTGCAATTTCGACCTTCCAATTGCCTGCCGCCGCCTCCATCAATTTATCCCGATAAATCACGTCACCGGGGGGGTGGCTGCCAAAAAGTGCGATGTGTGTTCCCCATTCGGTCATACGCGCCATCGTTGCGGCAACAAATATCCCATAATAATCCCGTGTGTAGCGAGCCGCACCGGAACGTCGCGTCAAGGTACCGTGTCGTTCGGCACTTTCACCAACGACATACGGCTCTCCATTGACCCGGACATAATCCAAAGGTGGGCCATTCGTGCCCGCCCGATCCAATACTTGTTTATATTCGGCTTCTGTCAACTTGCGCAGGGCATGAGGATAGGCTAATTCTATCCCCTCCATTTTGGCCTTAATGATACTATTTCCAGCGTCCAATACCACAACCGCTTTTTGGTTCATAAAATCCTTTAGCCTCGCCGTATACACCCGTATACACATCTCATTTCAAGATACACCCACCCGACCAAAAGAGCAAGTGTTCTGTTGCAACCTTCATAGATTTTTAGGTGTAATTACTGTAGGTCGGTGTCTAAGAATAGGATGGGATGATGATTCGTCATTGGCTACTTGTGGTCGTGATTATCGTGGGATTTTGTTCTTTAGCGCTCTCGCTCACCTCCCCCACCGTCGCTCAAGATTGCACGGATGGTCAAATGCGTGTGAACGGCGTCTGCGGCGATGCTAGTCTCACATCCCTTACAGCGGGATGGAACAAGATCGAACCCGGTGGCGAGACAACCTGTGCCCATGACACTCCCTATGCCTACTGGGTGCGCCCCGGCACATCCAATCATCTATTGGTCTATTTTCAAGGGGGTGGCGGATGTTGGAATGCCGACACCTGCCGTGACACGGGTGAGGAATTCAACGGCTTTTACGACAGCGCTATCACTGAACAAGACGATCCCAAATGGTCACAGGGCATGTTGGATTTCGACCATCCCGAAAACCCTTTTGCCGACTACACAGTTGTCTACATTCCGGTGTGTACCGGGGACATCCATTGGGGTGACAATATCCATACCTATGCGGATGCCCAAGAAGGAGATGCCACAATTCACTTCAAAGGCTATGTCAATGCCGCCGCTGCAATTGATTGGGCCTATACCAACCTTGCCGCACCGGATTCCGTCTTCGTAACCGGATGCAGCGCAGGCAGTGCGGGTTCAATTTATCATGTCCCTTATATCATCGAACACTACCCAAATACCCCTGTCTATCAATTGGGAGACTCTCTATCCTTGTTATTCACTGGCGCAGTTGATTTGCAGACTGATTGGCACAGTCACGATCATTTCCCCGCATGGATACCTGCCCTTGCCGACATGCAACCAAACGAATGGACGATGGCAAAGCACTACATCGCAGTTGCCAACCATTACCCCACCTACACCTTTGCCCAATTCAACAGCATCCGAGATCGTGTCCAAGTCTTCTATACCTACCCCAATGGCGGCGGCGACGCTGAGGATTGGAGTGCCCTGCTGGATGCTCATCTTGCCGAAATTGAAACCAATGCCCCCAACTATCGCGCCTTCACGCCCGGTGGCACACTTCATTGTGTCACACCCCGCAACGCCTTTTACGACTATGCCATCAATGGAATCCGCTTCCGCGATTGGGTGGCCGACCTAGCCAATGGCAAAACTGTTGAATCCCTGCATTGTGGCGATTGCACTACGGCTGAGTTGCAGTAGTTGTTTTTGGTTGACACGGCATCGGGGTAAGGCTATAGTCTCACCCCATGCTTCAACTAATTCCTGCCCTCGTCGGTGCATTCCTGTTTTGGCTGGTCATCCTGTGGTGGAAACGGATTTTCTCTGTTACCCGTCCTGCCGGTTGTCTAAAACGCTCCATCAGCGGTTTTTTTGCCGGGGTCTTGAGCCTGATCGTCCTACTCTTGTTCATCACCAGCGGCGTCTGGTATTGGTATTATCATCGCCCTGCCCCACCTGAAAAACATGAAGTGTTATTTCAAGGCATCGAATACATCCGCGATGTACGCTCTGAACCGCGTCCATTGGTGATTCACGTTGTCACCATTGACCTAGATACCCCCGGCATTCGTTTTTTGGTCACCCCCGGCGATCCTGATGGCGAATACGATATTCCCAAAGCCCGTACCACCTCTGCATTTTTGGACGAGTTTGACTTGCAACTTGCCATCAATGGCGATTTTTATGACCCATGGTGGGCAAATTTCCCCGACATCTGGAACTACTACCCTCATGTTGGTGATCCGGTCAACGTAAGCGGTTTTGCCGCCTCCGAAGGGGTGATTTATGCCGAACCCAAAATCTGGACACCCCACATCAAATTGTTTATCTCAGAAAACAACCGCGCCTTTTTTAATGGAATGCCACCAATAGATCATATTTATAATGCCATCTCCGGCGATATTTTGGTGCTGTGGAACGGGGTCAAAAACACACGTTGGTTAAATCGTGGCTACCATCTTCAGTCCAATCCACGTACCGCCATCGGTTTGGACAAGTCGCGTCGCAAAATGATTTTACTTCTGGTAGATGGCCGCCAACCCAATTACAGCGAAGGGGTTACAATGGATGAACTAGCCGATTTGCTGCTGGAATATGGGGCCTACAGTGCAATCAACATGGACGGCGGTGGCTCAGTGACACTGGTGGTCGAAGGGCCTGATGGCAAACCAGAGGTGCTCAATTCTCCCATCCATGCCCGTATCCCCGATCTCGAACGCCCTGTTGCCAACCACTTGGGGATTTATTCCCTACCCAATGAATCTCAACCCTGACGGACATATTGTTTAAGCCATTCAATGCCATCTTGGGGGGTAAAAAACAACCGACGTTCGCGCCGCTTATCTTTCATTGCTATCAAAAACATCTTCACCGCCTGTGCCACTACCGAGCGTCGCAAAATGACCGCATTTCGGCCCGGCAGGTCAGGGCGCAGCGAGGCAAGATATTCGCCTTTTTTGCGGATGTAGGGTGTTAATGCTAGACCTTCGCAGTTTGAAAAATCCTGCACAGTTAAGAATGGTCGGTCAGCAGGCCAATTCATGATTGCTTCTTCTGTGACTCGACCCCATGCGTCAATGACCTCTCGATCTACGGCCTCTATCGAAAACCAGACTATGGCCCCACTGTCTAGCCACCGACGAGCTACTTTGGGAGCGACATACTCAGTTTGCGTGGTTCGTTTCAATTGTTCGAGTTCAGGGGCTGGCATGATGTTCTACCAATCATTGATTGCGACGTTAGGTCAACTGTACCATAAATCGGCTGGCAGACTCAATAATCTCCTATTAATTTTTCCCGAACCCGCCGAAGTCAATTATTATGGATAGTGTTTTTTGAGCCTACCTATTTCATGCTGAGGATGACCCGTGAAAAAGCTATTGGAAAGCAGTAAATACTTAACCTTGATTGGCGTTTTTTCGTTATTGATCGCATCGGTAGGGGCATTTATTTGGGGGGCCTATCGGACAGGTGACGCAATGATCATGTTGGTGACAGACAACGACGACTCATCAAAGATCACCGTCGCGCTCATCCAAATCATGGACGAATTCCTGATCGCCACGGCCCTACTGATTTTCGCCGTCGCCATTTATGAACTGTTTATCGAAGATTTGGACTTACCCGCATGGCTAGTCATCCACGATTTTCATGGCCTCAAAACCAAACTCAGCAGCATACTCATTTTGGTCATGGCAATCACATTCCTGAAAAAACTGATTGAATGGAAACACGCCGAAGACACCCTATTTTTTGGAATTGCGATTGCCCTTGTTTCCGTCGCCTTGATTGCCTTTGGTTATTTCGGCAAACACGATTAGCGGTAACGGTCAATCTATTCAGGATCGGCATTTCGCAGCCATCCCAAAGCCTCATCCACCGTAAAAAACACTCGGCGTACCCGATGTTTTTGCAGACTAATGAGGACAAAAATTTTGGCGGCCTGTGCTCCGATGGTACGCGGAAAGACAATCGCGGCCCGCCCCATGAGTTCTGGTCGAACATCGGCAAGTTCAGAGGCCCGTTTGCGAATATAGGGGGTCAAACTAAGCGCACCCGATTCCGTAAAATCATGAATGATCAGGATTGGCTCATGGGCGGGCCATTGCAGAAATATTTCGCGTGATGAGTTAATCCACTCGTCAATCGCATCACGTGTAATTCCATATAATCGAAAATGGACGATACGCTTGTTATCAAGCCATTCACGTGTCACATATTGCCCAATTTTTTCAGGCGAATTTGCATTTGGGCCTTCATTCGCAGCCTGTTCTGTCATGATGTATCCCCCTTAAGCGTAGCTCGTTTCAGCAAAGGTTAGATGTTATGTTGAACACTATCGGGTGTCGGCTCCGGAATAATTCTCCCCTCGTGCATCATCACTTGGATCCACAACTCTATTGCTTCACGCACCATTTCGGGAATTTCTTCCCATTTTTCGGCGTGGGTAAAACACCCCGGCAGTTCGGCAACAGCTACACCGTACCCTTCTTCATCCGGCGTAACAATCAGTTGATAGGGCAAACCCAGATAGTATTCAATCGTTTTCATCTTCATCTTCGGCAACCTCTAAAATTATCGGTCAATGGCCGCTAACACCTGTTTGACGATATAGGCCGGAACGTGTGTCCCATGAACTGCAATCACAATGGGATTTTCCAATTGAGAATGCTGATAGACAGTATGTGACTCCTTCCCTGCACGCGGTTCAAAGCCAAAATCTTTTAATATTATATCAAGCTCTTCTTGAGTGACATTTTTGGGATTTTGTCGAGCCTTTGGGAGGCGCTTCTCACGTTTAGTCATATCAGTCCACTTACGGCCTCACATGCCCCTGCCCCACAATCAGCCATTTATAGGTAGTCAACTCTTCCAACCCCATTGGCCCGCGTGCATGTAATTTTTGGGTACTGATGGCGATTTCCGCCCCTAATCCAAGCTGTCCCCCATCGGTGAAGCGGGTCGAGGCATTCACATAGACCGCCGACGAATCCACCTCATTTAAAAATCGCTCCATTGATGCAGGGTCTTGCGTCAAAATGCCATCCGAATGCGCTGTGCCATGTGTTTGAATATGCTCAATCGCCGCATCCAAATTCGGCACAACCCGAATCCCCAATATCAAATCCAGCCACTCCACATCCCAATCACCGGCCCCTGCTAATTCGACATTCGACGCGCCATTGGTATAACGTGCGGCCTGCTCATCTACCTTAAAACGCACCTTATCCTCGGTAAGCCGCTTAATAACCATCGGTACAAATTGGGCGGCAACGGTCTCCTGTACTAGCAAGGTATCCAGCGCATTACACACCGAGGGTCGCTGTGTTTTCGCATTATGCACAATCGTCAGCGCCGCCGCCAAATCCGCTGTCTCATCCACATACAGATGACAAATGCCGATACCCCCTGTAATCACCGGAATGGTGCTGTTTTCGCGGCAAAACGTATGCAGCGAATTGCCCCCTCGCGGAATAATCATGTCTACAAAATCACTGAGTCGGAGTAATTCATAAACATATTTTCGATCCGCATCCTCAATCAATTGCACCGCATCCATCGGAAAGCCACATTTTTCAAGCGCCACCCGTACCGCATTCACCAGTGCGATATTACTCCGCAGAGTCTCGGACCCACCGCGCAATATCACCGCATTACTTGTCTTGAGGGTAAGCGCAATCACATCTATCGTGACGTTGGGTCGTGCCTCATAAATCACCCCCAGAACCCCAATCGGTACACGGCGTTTCCGCACCTGTAACCCATTCGGCAGAGTCTTTTGGTCAAATTCCACTCCCACTGGGTCAGGCAAATTGACCACATCACACACACCCTGAATTACCCCATCCAGTCGTTTTTGCAGGCTAAGGCGATCTAGCAGGGCAGTCGTCAATCCATTTTTTTGGCCTTCATCCAAGTCGAGTACATTCGCCGCTAAAATCGCCTCCCGCTGATGATTCAGTTCGTCAGCAATCGCCAACAATACCTGATTTTTGGTGGTGGAATCGAACTGCTGTAACTGGCGTGCAGCGATTTTGGCCCGTTTTCCGATGGTCTGTATATCAACGATCATGGTGTTTTCTCCTTGGTGCTGACCAATACCAGATTCCCTCGATGGATCGCCTCTTCGCCATAGGTATAGCCCAAAATGTCGGCAATCTCTGGCGACTTATGTCCCCGAATCTTCTCCAATTCCGCGCTGCTGTAATTGGTCAGGCCGTGTGCAAAGGGTCGTTCCTCTTCATCCACGACCAGCACCACCGCCCCGCGTTCAAATTTACGTTTGACGGCGCGTATCCCAACTGGCAGTAGGCTCGCCCCCCGATTTTTTAAGACCTTCATGGCCCCGGCGTCAATTTGAATCGTACCGCGTGGGCGCTCTGCCAATAGCCAACGTTTGCGACTTTCCAAATGTGTCACCAGCGGCTCAAATGTCGTACCGAGCATCTCCCCTGCCATAATACGCAGCAGCACATTTTGCTCCTTGCCGCTGACAATCACTGTGCGTGTTCCACTTCGGGTGGCAAGCTGCGCCGCCTGAATTTTGGTCATCATCCCCCCCGTGCCCAAGCCTGAACTGCTGCCCCCCGCCAGCGCGTAGATGGTGTCATCAATCACCTCGACACGCGAGATCAATCGGGCTTCGGGGTCAAGACGCGGGTCACGGTCATATAGACCCTGCTGATCGGTCACTAAGATAAGCAGATCAGCGTCCAGCAAAGCCGCGATATGGGCCGCCAGATTGTCATTATCCCCTACTTTAATTTCTTCGACGGCAAGGGTATCATTCTCGTTGACAATGGGCACAATCCCATAATCCATCAGGGTATTGAGCGTGTCACGGGCATTCAAATAGCGCGTTCGATGGGATAAATCCGCATGGGTCAGCAAAATCTGCCCAATGTGGGTGTCGTAATGCCCAAACAACATGCTGTAAACCTGCATCAAATACCCCTGCCCAACCGAGCAAAGCATTTGTTTGGCAGGCAGATAGTTAGGCAAAGACGGATTATCCAGCACTTCACGGCCCGCTGCCATTGCCCCGGAGGTGACGACCACCACCCGGATGCCCTCTTTGACCAACGCGGCAACCTGACGGATAATATCAAGCAGTTTAGGCCGGGAAAGACGTGCTGTACCTTCCGTCAAGGTACTGGTACCAAGTTTGATGACGATTGTTTTAGACATTTGAATTTATGCACTTGTCTTGAATCTTATGGACAAACCGTATTATACAGTGCATTTCCACCAATTGAGGAGACCCCATGCGTGACGTTGTAACCACAGCGTTTGAATCTGCTTTCGGCTCTAGCCCCACCTATTTGACCTATGCCCCGGGGCGTGTCAATTTAATAGGCGAACACACCGATTACAATGATGGTTTTGTCTTGCCAATGGCAATCGGACGTGGCGTATGGGTCGCCGCCCGTCCTCGTACTGATCATCAATTCCGTGTCCATTCGGTAGATTATTCCGGCACCGTCGGCTTTACCCGCGAACAACTACAAGATTCGACCCTTCCCCACTGGACAAGCCATGTGCGGGGTGTATGGTATCTCTTGGGTCAGCGCGGCGTCACGCTCCCAACCGCCGATATTGCCATTGCGGGTAACGTGCCCATCGGCGCGGGCCTGTCTTCCTCTGCCGCCATCGAAATTGGCATGATCGAGCTTGGATTGGCCCTATCTAATCAGCAGATGACGCAAGGGCAAAAAGCTCTACTCGGTGTCGAAGTTGAACATAAATTTATGGGAATGCCCTCTGGTGTAATGGATCAAATGACCTCTGCCGCCAGTTCCGAAGGGCACGCCATTTTGATTGACTGCCGTTCGCTCGAAACCCGCCCCATTCATTTACCGGATGGCGTCAGCGTAATTGTGATTGACACCGCCAAGCGCCGCCAATTGGTTGGTTCGGCCTATGTGGATCGCCGCCGTCAATGTGAAGAAGCCGCCCAAATGATCGGGATATCCCACCTGCGCGACGCAACCATCGAACAGGTGGAGACGTATAAGGAGCAGTTGGGGGATATTCGCTATCGCCGCGCCCGCCATATCGTCACCGAAAATGACCGCACCCTCCAAGCCGCCGATGCCCTTCAAAATGGCGATGCTGTTACCACTGGCGAATTGATGAACGAAAGCCACTATAGTATGCGCGACGACTTTGAAATCTCGTGGGCAGAAGCCGACTTGATTACCGAGATGGCCCGCCAAATACCCGGTTGTTTTGGGGCGCGTATGACAGGCGGTGGCTTTGGTGGTTGTTGCGTGGCCCTTGTAAAATCCGACGTGGTGGCTCAATTTATCGCCGACATCACCCCACCCTACCAATCGCAAACCGGCCTGACTCCGGCACTCTATCCCTTCCAACCCGCCGCCGGAAGCCACGTCATTTTTAGACCATAAGACCGTGAGGACATCATGCTAGACAAACGACAACCCATTCGCGGTGAAATCGTTCAACCCGAAGATGACGACTACCTCAACGAGGTTGAGGACTATACCTTAGAAGATCGCAGCAGTGGCCCAATCCATCCTCTAAGTGCGATGGTCACGATTGCTCTCGATTTTTTCTGGACAATTCCTGATCTGCTGGCAACCCCAACAGTCGTAGGCCTATTCGGGACGGCGTTTGCCATCTTTTTGATTAACGCCTTCGCCGTATTCTTGATTCAATACTTCGTTGAACGCGATTATCTAAGTTCAGCCCTTGCCAAAGGCTTTGCGATGGGTATCGTCGCGGGTGTGCCCTATCCGCTCACTGGCACCATTGTGGGTGGTGCGTTTCTACTCCCCCACGTCAAACGCCAATTGTTGGGCAGTGGCAAATAGGCAAATAAAAGGGCGATTGGCAGAGATACGAATCGCCCTTTCAAATACTTGATTGGTTAAGCTATTTCGTGGTCTTTTTCTTGGCGGTTGTCGTCTTTTTGGTCACTGTTTTCTTAGCGGTAGGTTTTTTGGCTGTGGTCTGTGGTTTTTTCTCCGTTGACGACTTCGCCGATGTCCGCGACGCCCGTTTAGCGGTTGATCTCGTCGCCTTCTTGGGTGGTTTCTGTGCCAACAAACCCAATGCCTGCTCCATTGTCACGGTCTCAGCATCCATCCCTTTGGTCAGTTTGGCGTTGGTCGTGCCATGTTTGACATACGGCCCATACCGCCCTGTATTGACCGTCACGGGTTTGCCGTCAGATGGATGCTCACCCAGCGTCCGTAATAGCTGCGAGGCTTTGGTGCTGCTCTGGCTCAATAATTCAAGTGCCCGGTCTAGGTCTACTGTAAAAATATCATCGTTTTTGCCCAGCGATTTAAACGTATCCCCTCGCCGCACATACGGCCCAAACCGCCCAATCGCAGCCTGAATTTCTTCGCCCGTCTCCGGGTCATTGCCCAGCGTGCGCGGCAGACTCAAGAGATTAATCGCCATTTGCGGGGTCACATTCTGTGGTTGCACCCCTTTTGGCAGGGAAGCTCGTTTGGGTTTGACCCCATCTTCGCCATTTTGCCCCAACTGCACATAATATCCAAAGCGCCCTTGCAGCAGATAAATTGGCTCGTTCGTGTCGGGGAAATGCGCGATAATGTCCGGCCCTTCATCTTTTCGCCGAATCAGCCGCTCTACTTCCACTACATTCAAGTCTGCCGGAGCGATAGATTCGGGAATAGAGACGCGCACCGCCTCTCCACCACCATTTTCGCGTTCGATATACGCTCCATATGGCCCAACGCGCACTTTCGCGTCCATGTCGGTCAAATCCAGCGCGTAGATGTCACGCGGGTTGATAGTCTGCTCTTTTTCCTTTACTTGCGATTCCAAGCCCTCTTCGCCCTGATAAAATTCACGCAGATAGGGTAGCCATTCCGCCTTCCCTTCGGCGATTTCGTCGAGCACTTCTTCCATCCGCGCCGTAAATTGGGTATCTACCAAGTCCGGAAAATGATTTTCCAACAGGCGGCTGACCGCGAATGCAACATAAGTAGGGATCAGTTGATTGCTCGTTTTCTGCGCATACCCCCGATCCAAAATCGTACTGATGATCGTGGAATAGGTGCTGGGTCGCCCTACCCCCTCTTTCTCCAATGCCTGCACCAATGCGGCTTCCGTATATCGCGCGGGTGGCTTAGTCTCGTGCTTCAGGGCTTCAATATCTTTGCAATTGACAACATCGCCTTGTTTCAGCAGCGGCAGAATCATCTCCTGATCCTCTAGTGCCGCGTCGGGGTCATCTGAGCCTTCCACATAGGCACGGAAATAGCCGGGGAACTCAATCACCTTACCCGTCGCTTGGAAAATCGCATCCTGCGCCTGAATGTTAACCGTGTTAAATTTCAGAATCGCTTCGGCCATCTGGGTCGCAATGGTACGCTTCCAAATCATGTCATACAGGCTGGCTTCCGTACCCGAAAGACCATGTTCTGCCGCCGTCATCATCTGTGTTCCGGCAGGGCGGATGGCTTCATGCGCTTCCTGTGCCGCTTTTGATTGAGTGGAATATTGACGGGGCTGATCACTCAAATATTCTTTGCCATAGCGCCGCTGCACCGCATTACGGGCCGCATGAATCGCCTCTGAAGAGAGTGTCACCGAGTCAGTACGCATGTAGGTGATGTACCCCTGTTCATACAAGCGCTGGGCCACGCGCATGGTCTCTTTAGAGGATAAGCGCAGTTTACGATTGGCCTCTTGCTGCAAGGTGCTAGTGGTAAAGGGGGGTGGAGGGCGGCGTTTCTGTACCCGTTCATTGACCTCGATCACCGTCCAGACCGTCGGTTTGCCATTTTCGCCCTTAAGCAGTCGGTCACGTAAGGCTTTGGCGGCATTTTCATCCAACAGCAGCACTTTGGCGTTTTTCTTTAACTGCCCGGTGGTCTCATCAAAATCTTTACCACTGGCAATCGTGCGTCCGCCTACCGAAATCAGCACCGCACTGAATTTCTGTTTACTCGCCTCTAGAAGCGCCTTTAAATCCCAATAGGTCGCTGATCGGAAGGTAATCCGCTCCCGTTCCCGCTTGACCAACATCTGCATAGCAACGGACTGCACCCGCCCTGCCGAAAGCCCACTGGCAACTTTTTTCCACAGCAGGGGCGACACGGTATACCCCACCAAGCGGTCAAGGATACGGCGTGTTTCTTGGGCACGTACCAACTGCTGGTCAATGTCACGAGTCTGGCCCAGTGCCTCTTGAATGGCCTCGCGGGTGATTTCATGAAACACCATGCGGCGAATTGGCACTTGGGGTTTCAACACTTCCGTCAAATGCCACCCAATACTCTCCCCTTCGCGGTCTTCGTCGGTGGCGAGGATCAGTTCATCCACATCTTTAAGCCGGGCCTTGAGTTCTTTGACCACCTTCTTTTTGTCGCTTGGCACGACATATAACGGCTCAAAGTTCCGTTCTATGTCTACCCCAATCCGCGACCACGCTTGTTCCTTATAGGCAGCAGGGATTTCTTTGGCGGAGGCGGGCAAATCCCGAACATGCCCCATACAGGCTTCTACGTCATACCCTTTGGGCAAAAAATTACTAATCGTTCTCGCTTTGGTTGGCGACTCAACAATAACCAATCGTCGCATTGATGTCCTCAATTATCTACAGGTATCTTATCTATGGGTTGCTGCAAAGATAATTAAATAAATGAAACCACAGGGTAGCGAAATTACGCCCAAATTGTCAAGGTGATTCAATCATCATTAGATAAATTTTATATGTCGGCAGAAATAGAATGGGCGAATTCATCCCGAATTGGCATACAATCTAAAAAAGTGTGTAGTGGGATATTGACATTATGCGTCGCCTAGTCAAACTGACCAGCGTCATTTTTGCGTTGTCCTTATCGCTTGTCACTCTCAATTTGGTCGTCCATCAAAACGATCATCCCGTATCCTATTGGATTGGTTTCCTTTCCAGCCGCACCAAGCGCCTTGACCAACAACTCTATCGAATGCGTGCTGATGGCAAAATTGTCGAGCAACTGACCGTTGGCCCGACCCGTCGTATGGCCCCAAGTTGGTCACCTGACGGCGATTGGATTGCTTTTACCTCCATGAGTACGACCAGCCTTCAAATTTTCAAAGTACCTGCGGTTGGCGGCGATACCGAACAAATCACCCCCACGCTTACGGGCGGCAATGGCGGCGCAAGTTGGTCACCCGACGGTCACTGGATGGCCTATGCCTCCAATCGTTTGGGCCGCACCGCCGAGATTTTTGTCATGAATCTGGCCGATGGCACGGAATATCGCCTGACCGACAGCTTTGGCTCCAATCGCAATCCGGTCTGGTCGCCCGATGGGCAATGGATCGCCTTCGTTTCGGAAAGACATGGCGCACCCGAAATTTATCGCATCCGGCCCGATGGCAGCGATGAACAACGCCTTACCGATAGTCGCGGTTTCAACTACTACCCCACATGGTCGCCCGATGGGCAGTGGATTGCCTTTGCCTCCAATCGTGGTGGAGTCTATCAAATTTACAAGATGCGCGTGGATGGCTCAGAGGTGCAGCAGTTGACCCACGAGGGCACAGCCAATACTGTACCCGCATGGTCACCCGATGGCGGCTATATCGCCTACGTCTCTGAGCGCGAGGGCGAAATTGAGATTTATCGAATGCGGGCGGACGGCAGCCAGAAAACACGCCTGACCCATAGTCGGGGTGATAACGTCTACCCGACGTGGTCGCCACCCTCCCCTGCACCGGACTTTCAAGCCACAGGTCTGCTACTGGTCAATCTCCTGCTTTTGATACCTATCAAGGCCGTAGCAGCAGCTTTAAGACGCCGCCTTGTGCCGCTCGTACCAACGCCGCCGGAGCCTCACTAAGCGCATACTCACCATCAATCATACTCAGTACATCAATGCGCTTTTGAGCCAACAGTCGCAATGCTACATCAAATGGCCCACAGCGGCTGCCCATTACCGTAATTTCATCCACCACCACCTTGCTCAAATTTGCCTGTGGAATGCCTTCATAGGTGCTTTTCAAAACAATCGTCCCGCGTGGGCGCACCAGTGTCAGCGCTTCTGCAAACCCCGCCGCGTTCCCAGTACAATCTACCACGACTGAGGCACGGGCATCTGGAATATCCTCTCGCCGCCGCGACTCTATCCCCCATTTTTCTAGCAGTTCAACTTGCCGATCATGCCGCACAATCCCAATAACGGGCACCCCGGCTTGATGGATCACCTGAGCGCACAACATCCCCAAGCGCCCCACCCCCAAAATATAAACGGGTTCGGTTGGGCGCAGATGGACTTGCTGCAATATTTGGCACGCCGCCGCTAGTGGCTCGGTAAAAACAGCCTCAATATCGCTGACATTATCGGGGATACGATGTAAATTCCGTACCGCCAGCTTAAAAATGTTTGCAAACGCCCCGTCATAGTTCCCCGAAATCCCTAAAGTATAGCGATTGCGGCATTGGCTCGGAATTCCCATCAAACACAGGTCACACTTGCCACAGGCGATATTGATTTCTCCCACCACCCGCTGTCCCACCCATTCGGCTGGCCCTTGTGTTACAACCCCGGCAAACTCATGCCCCAAAACACCGCGAAAATTCATGTACCCGCGTGTCAGTGCCAAGTCCGTGCTGCATACCCCCGCCACACTTAGCTCAATAAGTGCCTCATCCAACTGTAATGCTGGGATCGCCCGCTCAACGACCCGCACGCCTGTTTCGTCAAAAACAACCGCCCGCCTCATCATTTATTTCCTTCGTGTGATGAACCAAGAAACCCTGTCCCGCAGTAATATACAGTGGGGAGTGGAATGAGATATTGAGGCAATTCTACCACCTCTTGTAAACCATGCCGCACATCGCTACAATGCCAGCGCTTTAGCGTTATTTTTTGAAGGAGTCATGTACAGTTGGAAAATAAATCGGCCAAAAATTTGAAAGAACTCATTACGGGTAATATTGGCTTGGCAGCAGTCTTGATTGGACTCGTCTTGGTCGTCATTATTGCGGCGGCTTTCCTTTTTCTCCAGCAAGGCGAGGACGACACGCTGATTTACTTAGACAACACAGGCCAATGCCCTGAAGTCACGCTTACCTTGACCAATCAATCGAATGGCGAAATTATCACACTCAAGGCCAAAGCGGGTCAGCGTACTTCAGCCAAAGTTGAACCCAACACCGTTTATTCGTATGTTCTCGACACCAATTCTGAGCCGGATGAAAATGGGATGCGCTGTTACAATATTGATCAGGGCACCATTGCCAACGTGCCAAAAGGCCGCAGTGTAACCGTCAACGTGCCCTCCGTCGAAGCGACTCCCAATCCGCGCACCCCATCGCCCGAAGCAACCGAACCTGTTGCGGAAGAAACCCCCGCCAGTTAATTTACGATAGCTGCCCCCTTGACTTAGAGTGCGCTCAAAGTTGTAGACTGTGAAACATGGTCACAAAAACAGAGTACACCATTCAACAAGTTGCCGAAATAACCGGATTGAGCGGCCATACCCTGCGCTATTATGAGCGCATCGGCCTGCTCTCTTCGGTAGTCCGGGCCGCCAACGGGCATCGTCGTTATACCAATGACACCATCCGGGAAATCGAGTTTCTCAACAAACTACGCGCCACCGGAATGCCCATCCGCGAAATGCAGCATTATGCCGAACTGCGGCGTCAGGGTCAGAGCACGCTGGCCGAACGTCAGGCCATGCTCAAAAACCATCATGCCGTTGTCACCGAGCAACTGTGTTTGTTGCAGGAATCCCTGAAGGTGATCGAATACAAAATCGCCCTCTATCAAAAATTGCAGGAGGAACAGCAGCATGAATCAACGCCCATTGGGTCATAGTGGAGTCAAAGTCGCCGCCCTCGGGTTGGGCTGTATGGGCATGTCCGAGTTCTATGGAGCAACCGATGAAGCCGAATCCATTGCCACCATTCACCGCGCCCTCGATCTCGGCGTCACCTTCCTCGACACCGCTGATATGTACGGCATCGGTCATAATGAAGAATTGGTCGGGCGTGCCATTCAAGGCCGCCGGAATGAAGTGTTCCTTGCCACTAAGTTTGGCATCGTGCGCGAAAAAGGCATGAACAGTCGCAGCATCAGTGGCAAACCTGATTACGTCCAATCTGCGGTGGAAGCCAGCCTACGCCGCCTCAAGGTTGAGGTGATTGACCTCTACTATCAACACCGTGTTGACCCCAACACCCCTATCGAAGAAACTGTCGGGGCGATGGCTGAATTAGTCAAAGTCGGCAAGGTGCGTTTCCTCGGCCTATCAGAAGCCAATGCCGAACAAATTCGCCGCGCCGCCGCCGTTCACCCCATTGCCGCTCTGCAATCCGAATATTCGCTGTTTAGCCGCGATGTCGAAACTGAAATTTTGCCTGTCTGCCGTGAACTGGGCATTGGGTTTGTGCCCTTTAGCCCACTGGGACGTGGGGTCTTGACTGGCAAGATCAAGAAAGCCGACGACCTTGAACAGAACGATGCCCGTCGTCGCATCCCGCGTTTTCAAGGCGAAAATTGGGATAAGAATGCGGCATTGGTAGGCCAGTTGGAGGATTTAGCCGCTGAAAAAGGCTGCACCCCGGCACAATTGGCCCTCGCATGGGTCTTGGCTCAGGGTGAGGACATCATTCCCATCCCCGGCACCAAACGCCGCACCTATCTGGAAGAAAACGTCGGCGCGATGTCTGTCCATCTGGCCGCCGACGAATTAGCTCTGATTGATTCGGCTCTGCCCAAAGGTGCCGTTGTGGGGGATCGCTTCCCGGTGTGGAGCTAAATCACCGATTTATTCCCCCTGCCACACAAACCGCGCATTAGATGACCGCCCGGATACTGGGACATACATCCCGGTATTCGGGTCTATCACGGCTACTTCCAGCGACCAGACAATATTGCGGATTTGTCCGGCGGCGGGCTGCCAAATTGACGGAATAGCGGCGCTGGTTTGGCGCGTCGTGATGTAAAACGGCTGTCCGCTGGTTTCATCCGCCAGTGACACCACATAGACCTCCTCCGGATTTAATTCCCCAACCGATAGCCAACTCAGCAGAATTGGCCCGGTGAGCGTCGCCCCATCTTGCGGATAAAAGGGGCGCGGTGGTACATAGGTCGGCAAGGCGGTTGGCGTTTCCGATCCACTTAAGGTCGCTGTCGGGGTCGGTGTTTGTGTTGGGCCGGGGACATTCAGGCAGTTGAATTGGCTGATAAGTGGGGGCCTAGGGCAATACCCAACCGCCGACTCACTAAAATCACACCCACCGCAATCAATCCCATCTGGCAGAGGGTTGAGTTCACAAATGCGTTGATTCGTGGTGCCATGCTCAAGTGCGATACTCGTCAGTGTATCCTCTTCTTGGGGGCAGTATTCATAAATGGCATACGGTGTCACATTCCGTAAAGCCGTTGGTAGTAAAGTTGCGATTTGTGTCTGCGTTAAGTCTAGCCCCGGCTGGGTAGGCATCAAGGTCGGGCGTGGCACAATAATCTGCGCCCCCACCGAAGGCAAATTGGTACAACGGCTGTTGAGGCCATTGGCGTCAATAATCGCGCGTGCGCCGCTCACCACATCCAGCCCAAACCGCACCGCAATGCTCCCACAGGTATCCCCGGCTGCAATAGTCGTGATATACGGCGGGGGTGGGGGCGTAATGGTCGCCGTTGGTTGCGCGGCAGGCGGCAAATCCGTTGGATGGGGTGTCGCCGTCGCCGGAAAGGTCGGGGATGGCGTCAGTGTTGGCCCTCCCGGTGTATTCGATGGAGCCATGACAATTTCGACTGTCGGGGGTTGCGTTGGCGCAGGGGGTGTATTGGTCGCTTTAGGTTCTTCATTTTTGCCACACGCCGCCAGCAATAACACTGGCAGCAGCAGTATCCATAATCTTTTCTGCATAAGCATCCTTTTGGCAGAAACCGTATTGACGATAGGGTTGCTCTGCCTTTAGTTTAGATTCAGCACGGCGGCTTTACCCCCGTGTCATATAACATCAGTCTTGCCTCACCCGCCCCACGAGAAATGACGCGGCGCAGTGGGTTGGCGAGTAGAAACGATCTGGTCGCCATCAAGAACAGCAATCTCAACCATCCATTCAAAATCTTGGGCCTTGCTCCCATTCGGTTTCCAATCCTCTGGCAAAATCAGGAATTGGTCACGGGTACGGGCGCGAAATATGTCATCAGTATCAAGGTTTGTCACCGTGATAAGGTAATTTTCATTGATGTCCAGCGTGCCCGTCGCCGTCCAACGCAGTGTCACCAAGCTGTCACCGTCAAAAATCGCATCCTCAAGCGGTTGATACGGCTGCGGCGCATTAAACGTTGGGGTAATCGTTGGTGTTGGGGTTTCGCTGCCCGACGGTGTTGGCGATAGGGTAGCGGTTGGCGGCGGCACAGGCACACGGATACGCTGCCCTATCGAGAAAAACACCGAGCAGTTTGGCCCGCCGAATTTTTCGCCATAATCGCACTGTAAAAATTCAATTTCGGGGTTCAGATCAGCAATCACTTTGGCGTCGGCATTGTAAATACTGATAATCGTATAGAGTGTCTCGTCTTGCTGAATGGTATGCCAAGCCAAGCCCGGACGCAGCGTCGGTTCAACAAACAAGGTTGCCAGTGCATCGGGTGTGCCGAATTCATTGGATGCTGTTTCGCCACTGGTATCTTGCGCCACCGTTAACACATCACCAGTGGAATTGTCACCCTCTCCGGCAGGCAGCGCCCCCACATCGGCATTCGGGTCAGTGGTGGGGGTCGGCCACGGGATGACCACAGAATCCCCCTGCGCTAGACAGTTTTCACATTCCACTTGGGGATTCAATGTCAAAATCACCTGCACAATCGCAAAATGGCGGTGTCCACATTCCTGTGCCAATCCGTATAGCGTATCCCCGGCTGCGGCAATTTTGGTACACGGGGTCGGCTCCGGCGTATTCGATGCAGTGACAGTAATTGTCGGCAAAAGCGGCGGCGCGGGACGTGTATTAGTCGGCAAGGCCGTTGGCGCAGGTGTTGGAGAGTTTTCGGGTGTCCCAGTAAAGGCCGTCCCAGAGGCTAAGACCTCGGCACGGGGCGTTTCGTTTTTTTCATCCTCGGGGATAAACATCACGCCCGCTACAATCGCTCCGCCCGTCGCCAATAGGCACAGCAGCAAGCCAATAATCGTCGCTAGGGGAGAGTTCCATATCCCCCGCACCATCAAGTCGTCTTCGCCCTCATCTGGGTTATAGGCCACTTTAAAGTTGACCTTTTTGCCTTCCGGGGCGGAGGTTGGCGTAGCCGCCTTGCGGGAAGACAACAGCGTCCCGCAAATGAGGCATTCCGCCACATTACCGGGATTGTTCGCCCCACAATTTGGGCAGCGTTGATTATTTCGTGTGCTTGCCATGCGTGTTCAGTCAGTTTCAAAGTTAATCAAGGCGGGGATTATAACAGTCCGACAAAACCCAATACAATGGCTGTTCCGCCGTCGTCAGGTGAACATTACATGAACGTGGGTAAATAGATGCTTATCTGAGATGGCCTAACCATCAAGCATTCGGCTCAGTATGGCTTCAGCCAATTATCTAGCCAATCATAAGCACGATGCCGCGATTGCAAGGTAAACCAACCGTCTCCGTCACGGGGGTTGTAATGATACAAAGTCAAACGGCTGCTAGCCCCCATTCGCGCATAGGCCCGTTCCGCTTTTTCAAAGACCTCGACCACGTCGGTGCTATCTGGATCATCTTTGCTGGCAGAAAGCAAAAACGGACGCGGTGCGATCAACGTCAAAATTCGGTCATAATCCGCCACTTGCAGTAAACGTGGCACGGCAAATTCGAACTGCACCATATGGCCCATTTTGAGGGCACGGTGCATACTGCCAACGCTGCCATGTGCCACTCCAACCGCAATCCGTTCATCCATCGCGGCTGTCCACATCGCCATTTTTGCACCATAGCCGTGCCCCATATACCCGACCCGTTTTTTATCCACTTCCTCACGGGTCATGAGGTAATCCATACTGCGTGTCGCATCCCAGATCACTTTTTTTAAGAGTGTCTCACCGCGTAACAGCCGCACGGCTAGTTCACGGAAGTTATTTTCATAGGCCGCCAGCGCGTCATGATGGTCAATTTCTTTGGGGCAGCGCTCCTCAAAGGCAATCGCGTCCGGCGCGAGAATTATATAGCCGCGTTTGACCAATTCCACGCCAATCGCCTCATTAGGATCACCTTTGATACCAACAATCTCACTCTTGCCGATGGCCCATTCACGGTTATGCCGATGGTGACAAATCACCGCCGGAAAGGGCGGCGTCCCTTGCGGAATCAAAATATAGGCATACGCCCACTGATTGGTCGTTACCTGATAGCGAACTTTTTCCCGCCGATAGCCATCTAGAATCTCAACTTGTAGCGTTTGCGGAATGAGGGGGGCCTCGTCTGGCGGCGCTCCCAATACCGACTTCAACGACTCGCGGTGGGCATCATATTGTTGACGTAGGTGCATAGCGACAGTCTTTAGATAAGTTCAAAAATGAATACTCCCCGATTTTACCCATTTCTACCGACTTGGCGAATTATGAGTTCGCTGGTTCTGCTGGTTTGGCTAGGCGTCCATCCAAACCCAAGTCCCCCGCAATCGCCTGCATCGCTTTCAAGACAGTTGGCACATGCTCGCCCCACAAATCCACACCCAAGTCAGCCGTGCCATGCTCAACGTCCTCACGGTTGACCCCGGCTGCGAAAGCGCGATCCTTCCACTTCTTTTTGATCGAACTCACTTCGACATCCCGAATATCTTTTGAGGGCCGCACCAACGCCGCCGCTGTAATCAACCCCGTCAATTCGTCCACTGCGTACAGGGTCTTATCGCGCAGGCTCAAACGCGGAATCTTCAACTCGTCGGCATGGCTTAAAATAGACTGAATAATATCTTCCGACACACCCCGTTCACGCAAAATGGGCGCTCCGGCAATCGGATGCCGTTCCAAATCAGGATGAATCTCCCAATCAAAATCGTGCAGCAGACCCACCATCCCCCATGTCTCCACGTCTTCGCCAAATTTCTCAGCATAGGCTCGCATGGCCGCCTCGACTGAGCGCATGTGATTGCGTAGGCTCTCCGACTGCACAAATTCCGTAACGATATTCCATGCCTGTTCCCGATTCATTAAAATTTCCCCTTGATAACTTTTTCTGAAATCAATTGATTGAAAGGCCCATTCCCCGGTAGATCATTCCAAGTTTTTTCAAAGGGGCACGGTTCATGTCCACTTACTCGAATGAATATAACCGTCTTCTCCGAAGTGACATCAATGACCGCAACATCCACAATCGCATAAAACAGGGTCTCATCAATCCAAAGCAAATCAAAAGCGGTTTCAACATCGAGTTGCTCACCACTATAGCCGAAACCATAAAAAGCAATCTTAAGCACGCGAGAAATCTTATATCCTAGCTTAGATTCAGCGTTCTCTGCCGCTAATTCAAGTTGTCTTTTGAAAAGCTCTAGAAATTCCGATTTTTCCATATTTACCCGATATGAGACTTCGGCTCCCTAATGAAGCAGATCCTTCCGATCAATATTGAATTAACTCTGCTCTAGGCAGAACCGTTATCGTTAAACCGAAATCCGATTGGTGCGGCTGATAATTTGGCGTTTGCAGACCTCACCCTTTGGAATGACTGAATTTCGCAGCACCAGCGACTCCACCACTGTTGCACCCTCACCTACTGAACTGCCACTTTCCAGATAGACATACGGGCCTATCTTGGCTTTTTGCCCGACCACCACACCGGGGTCAATGCGAATCGGCGGGATAATCGTCACCGAGCCGGGCAGTTCACTGAGAATATGGGCATCGCGGCCTTCATCCAAATAGGCGCGGCTGATTTTATAGAGGTCAGTATCCTTCATAAAATGGTAGCGCTGAGAGGCCGATTGATAGGCCACCTTGCCGCCTGAATCAATCAATTGCTGAATGCCGCTGACCAATTCTTTTTCGCCTCGGTTGGAAAAAGTCACTTTGGAGATGTGATTCAAAAATTCTTTCTTAGCCGCATACACCATAAACGCCAATTGATTTCCGGTGGGGGTTTCAGGTTTTTCGACCATGTGGGTCACCCAATCGCCATCAATGATTGCTTCGGCGGATTGTTGAATTTCAGCGGCGGGCGCAGTGGTCACGCTGATGACCATATCCGCTTTGGTGTCGTTAAATCGCTTGATGAGGGCCGGGATGTGATCGGGTAAAGGCAGGGTATCCGCCGCTAATACCAGAAAATCACCCTCAATTTGTTTGCTTGCCAGTGCCAACGCATCTGCCGAGCCAGCAGGGGTGATTTGCAGCACATATTTGACTTCAGTATGCGGATACCACGAATGGCTGAGATAGGATGCCAAACCCCCTTCCTGCTCACCAATCACCACGACAAACCGCTTAATGCCAGCCTCCAAGCACCGATCCATTACCCGAACCATGATCGGTTTCCCCAAAACGGGCAGCATGGCTTTGCTAACATCTTTGGAAAGTGTTTGAAGCCGTGAACCGCGCCCCGCCGCCAAAATCACCGCTTGTTGAATCATCCCACCCATCCTCACAAGTCTGTAGGTTATTGTCTGGCACTGCCAACATCACGCCCAAAATAATCTAATAGCGTTAGCCAATTGAATTGAGAAATTATGAAAATATCCACAAATTCAAACCTAGATTATAGCGACTCTCCAAAAAATCCTGCTATACTTGTCAATAGTGTAAACGAAACCATTTCCAAATAGTGGGTTCAAAGCATTTCCACAGGACGGTGAATTGTGGCAAGCTCTGAAGATAAAATGATAGATTTTCACATCTCACGCCTAAAAGATAGACAGGCTGAAGTTTTGTTAAGAACCATTGAAGAATTGCTTAAATTCGGCGCAAAGGCCGAACGCGCCCTCCCCGCATTGGAGGCTGTTTATAAGTCCGCTAGTGATCCAAATGTCAAAGAAGCCGCCCATCGCGCAGGCCGCACCATTTTCTTTGCATCGAAAAACGGGAACGAAGGCGCGGTCTAAAAAGGGACGGTTCGCCTTGAACCGCCCCCCTCAGACTTATCTCTGAATCGCACCCCTATGCCATACTCTTGAGCGCATCCAACCGCGACTGTACCCGCTCCTGACTTGCTAACAGGTCTGACAATTTCTCTCGTTCGCGCTGCACCACTTCTGGCTTGGCACGGCTCACAAAATTTTCATTGCCCAGCGTGCCCTGCGAACGTTCAATTTGTTTGACCAGACCCGCCAGTTCATCCTCTAGGCGCTGACGCTCTTTTTCGAGGTCAATCAGGCCTGCCAGTGGCAGATAAATCGTCACATCGGCGGCCACAATCGTAGCGGCGTTTTCTGGTGCAGATGCGCCATCGTCGGCAATCGTCACATCATGGACGTTGCACAACCGCCCAAAGACATAGCTGTGATTTTCTAACACCTGCCGCATCGAGCCGGGAGCGATGACCGCTGCGATACGCTTGGCTGGGTCAACGTCATACTGCTGGCGGGTATTGCGAATACCGATGACTAGTTCTTGAATAGTCGCCAACACGTTTTCGGCGGTGCCGTCAGCATATTCCGTATGCACGATAGGCCATTGCGCGATAATCAATGCTTTGCCCGTATGCGGAATGGCCTGCCAGATTTCTTCCGTGATAAAAGGCATATAGGGATGCAGCAGCCGCAGGCATGTATCCAACACATACAGCAATGTAGCACGGGTACTGGCTTTGGCGTCCAGATCACCACCATACAGCGCGGCCTTGCTGATTTCAACATACCAGTCGGCAAATTCATCCCACACGAAGCTAAGAATTTGGCGTCCGGCCTCACCGTAATTATGACCCTCAAATAACCGATCCACGTTTTGGATGAGTTCGGTCAATCGGCTCAAAATCCAGCGACTTGGCAAATCCAATGCGGCAGGCTTGGGCAAATCTAGCGGCTGATCGTCTTCAAGATTGCTCAAAATAAACCGGGCAATCTGCCACAGCTTGTTTCCGAAATTGCGGCTGTGTTCGATACGGCCCATCGCCAGATTCATGTCACTGCCGGGAGCGCCACCTGTCAGCAAGGTAAACCGCAAGGCATCCGCCCCAAACTCCTCCACAATTTCAAGCGGATCCAACACGTTGCCCGTCGTCTTGCTCATCTTGCGCCCCTGCTCATCACGCACGAGACCATGCAGATAAACCGTCTCAAAGGGCGCTTGGTCGGTGAACCACAGGCCCATCATAATCATACGGGCCACCCAGAAGAACAGGATGTCATAGCCCGTTTCCATCATATGGGTTGGGTAAAACCGCTGTAAATCTGGCGTGTTGTTGGGCCAACCGAGTGTACTAAACGGCCACAACCCACTGCTGAACCACGTGTCCAACACATCCTCATCCTGTTCCCACTTGCCAGAGGCATCGGGTGGGCCATCGCGGGTCACACGGATTTCGCCGGTTTCGCGGTGTGTCCATGCCGGGATGCGGTGTCCCCACCACAACTGACGGCTGACACACCAGTCTTGGATGTTTTCCAGCCAGTGGAAATAGACCTTCTCGAAATGTTCGGGCACGATCTTGATGCGGCCATCACGCACGGCTGCGATTGCTTTGTCGGCCAGAGGCTGAATCTTGACAAACCACTGCTCGGAGATCATCGGCTCGATGATCTCCCCGCCGCGTTGACTGACGGGCACGACCATAGGATAGGGCTTGGTCTCAATCGTCAACCCCGCCGCTTCCATATCCTTCCACAGTTTTTCACGCGCCACAAAACGATCCAACCCGGCATAGGGGCCAGCATTTTCGTTTAGGCTGGCATCACGGTTGAGAATACTGATAATCTCCAACCCGTGCTTTTGGCCCAGTTCATAGTCGTTGAAGTCATGGCCCGGAGTCACCTTGAGTGCCCCTGTACCAAATTCACGGGTGACGTATTCATCGGCGATGACTGGAATGGCACGATTCAACATCGGCACATAGGCCATCTTGCCAATAAACCGTTGATAGCGTTCGTCTTCGGGATGGACACACACCGCCGTATCCCCCAAGATGGTTTCGGGGCGGGTGGTCGCCACTGGAATATACTCGCCACCTTCGACCGGGTATTTAAAGAAATAGAGCTTACCCTCAATTTCTTTGTCTTCCACCTCCAAATCGCTGACCGCTGTTTTCAGCCCCGGCGACCAATTAATCAGACGTGTACCCTTGTAAATCAAACCCTGTTCCCACAGCCGGACAAAGGCCTCACGCACCGCAATGGACAAGCCATCATCCAGCGTAAAGCGGTCACGATCCCAATCGCAAGACGCGCCGAGTTTCTGGAGTTGGTTTTGAATCTCGCCGCCGTACTTTTCTTTCCATTCCCATGTGCGGTACAGAAATTCTTCGCGGCCCACTTCTTCGCGGCTTTTGCCCTCATCCCGCAGCATCTTTTCGACCTGCAACTGTGTGGCAATCCCCGCATGATCGGCCCCCGGCACCCACAGCGCGGCGCGGCCCTTCATCCGGGCATGACGAATCATCATGTCTTCTAGGCTGACAAACATGGCATGGCCGTTATGCAGCGCCCCGGTCACGTTTGGTGGCGGCATACTGATGACATACGGCTCGGCATCTTTGGGGGCGACTTCGGGCTTAAAGTAGCCGGACTGCCGCCACCAGTTATACAGGCGGCTCTCGGCCTCCTGAAAATTGAAATTCTTGGTTAGTTTTTCGGTCATTGGTTTTCTATCCCTCAGTGTTAGAGAATTGCTTTGCTCAGTGGGGCAAGGCCATGCCAATTCAACAGCGCCCTACCCCGATCAAATCGGCTTAAACGAACTACCGCAGGGTCATCGCTAGGTTTTCCTACAAGTGACATGCACCATCACCCCCTTTCAAGGCTGAGGTCTAGTGTGGTTTGGTGGCAATCATGACCACTTCAAGGCGGTCACGAATAATCTCAATCTTTTCAAAACCCGCTTCGAGCAAACCGACTTGCATCTCTACCGCCGTAATCGCCCGACAGCGTTCCTCGCGTTTATAGGTCAGGTAATCCATACCGCGTCCAGTAACGAGAAAATGATTAATCTTGACCATGAGCGGCGGGCCATCTTCCCAATCCCAGACTTGGAATTTGACCTGCTGTGGGGCTTCTTCGTCGTCATCTTCCACCCCAATCGGTATAAAACGCGGACGGTCTTCGACAAATGGCTCAAAATCTTGCATCCCAATCATGACCGTACCACCGGGGCGCAGCAGTTGATGAAAATTCGCCAACGTCGCCGCAATATCTTCATCCGAAATCAGGCGGGGCACAGCATTGCCTTTGGTCAATACAGCGTCAAATTGACCCTCCCCGCCGACTTTTTGTGGCAGTTCCAGAAAACCCGCCTCAACAAATTTGATCTTACGCGCCAGATTGTAGTGGTGGGCATTGACACGGGCCTGCTCCAATAAACGGGTGCGTCCATCGGCAGCAGTGACTTGGAAACCCTGTTGGGCCAACGCAACGGCATAGGTTCCCGGCCCACACGAGGCATCCAAGACTGAGGTCACATTCCGATCCCGCATCCAGCGCCGAATTTGCATCCCCTCACGATCTAGTTGGGCGTCCCAATCGCTGTACCAGAGGTCAACCTCAATCGTGTTGGCGGGCTGCCAGTTATCTTGTTTCATGGCTGTCCTGCTTATCGCTCGAAACATCCGTACCTGATCTCCATTACCTTACCGAACAATCGCGCCAAATCCAAACAAAAAGCCCCTCCGTCACAATATTGCTAAAGGACGAAAGGGCTGTTACTTTCGCGGTACCACCTTAGTTCCCTACCCTTAGTTCAACAGGTAGGGCACTCATTAAAGCTGTAACGGGCAAACCCGGATACCCTTACTCAATCTTTCAGGGCATCTGCTCTGGCGCGACCTTCGGCGGTGATGATGGGGTTACTTGCACCAATCATAACCCTCTCTGCACATCTCAATCCACCTACTCCTCGCCATCATCGCAGTAGAGTATGTTGTTAAGCCGTTGATGGGAGTTGAACCCATAACCTCTCGCTTACGAAGCGAATGCTCTGCCATTGAGCTACAACGGCACTCGATATTAGTCATTGTAGCATTTGCCCCCATCTGAATCAAGTCCGACTTTGGGCGTAAAACCTATTCTGCATGGCTCTGAATTATATGCGCCGAATTTGAATCCGTAACCATGGTTACGGATTTACACATATCATTTATATAATGTAGATTTATAGAACTTATATTCTAATGCGTTGACCCCAAAATCCATCTGCAACCGAGTTGGCAATACCGCGTATAGAGTTTAGCAGCACCAACCAGCTATTGGGAGTAGTGGATGATGAAAAAACCAGTTGCATTATGCTTAATCATGGTCGGCGCGGTATTTGCGTGCATGTGTGTATGTTCAGGATTCGCCGCCATTGCCAGTGACGACAGCGGCTCGTGGGATGAAGGGTCAGATGATTTTGAAATTAAGGCCCCAATTGGAGATGCCGTTGCACCAGAAGCCCCAGTCGAGCCAGCACGCCCACGCTATTATGGCAATTACAACAAGGATCATGACAGGTGGGTTGGCTTATGGGGTGTTTTCTCGACCCTGACGCTTATCACCATTGTTGGTGGAGTAATCGCTATGGCTTTCTTTGCCAGCCGCAAACTGCCAACGATACAACGCGCTAAACGCCATACCATCATATAGACCCGATCAATCGGAGGGGGCACAAGATTACCCCTCTCCCGCCCATTTTCGTGGTATAGTCGGAGCCATTCTCACTTAGGATAGTTAGGATAGGCTTATGCGACATTTGCTCAGTAGTATCCTTTGCATTGCACTACTCATTTCAGTCTTTACGCTGAGTGCCCCATCACACCCCACCCAAGCCCAAGATGACCTCTTTGGCGCTCAGTGGTTTGGCGATGGCATTATGTATCAAGTGTTTGTGCGCAGTTTTTACGATTCGGATGACGACGGCATCGGTGATCTAAAAGGTGTTCAAGAGAAATTGGATTATATTCAAAGCCTCGGCGCGAATATCATCTGGCTCTCGCCCATCCACCCCAGTCCCAGCTATCATGGTTACGACGTGACGGATTATTATGGGGTCAATCCCGATTTTGGGACGAAAGACGACCTATTGGCCCTCATTCAAGCCGTGCATGAACGGGGCATGTATATCATTATGGATTACATCGCCAATCATACGTCAAATCAGCATCCTATGTTCTTGGAGCGATTTGGTCATCCAGAGGTCGCACAAGGCAATTTCTATAGCTGGACAAATGATGCCCAAACCGACTATCGCGGTTTTGCTGGCCTCGATTCGATGCCCCTCATCAACTATAACAGCCGTTTTGCACGCAACTATATGATAGATATTGCTACCTATTGGCTTGACCCAAATGATGATGGCGACCTCTCCGATGGGTTTGACGGTTTGCGCTGTGATGTGGCCGTCGGCCCACCCTTAAATTTCTGGGTCGAAGTACGGACGGCAATTGAAAAAGTCAACCCGGATGCCCTATTGTTAGGGGAGGCATGGCTGCGTACCGCGTCGGAATTGCGACCCTATCTGGAAGGGGATGCGTTCAACGCCGTCTTTGACTTCCCCACCTACCACGCAGTTGAAGTGGATAACAATGCGAATGGGGATAATGCGCTGACCGGGGTTTCCTCCACTAACTTAGTAGAAACAGCAATGCTGGCCTCCACCAAACTCTTCCCAGAAGGAGCACATTTGGTCAAATTCATCAATAATCACGACACCAACCGTGTCATGAGCGAAGTCGAAGGTGATTTTGAGCGTGCCCGTGCCGCCGCCGTGTTGTTGATGACCGCCCCCGGAACGCCTATGATTTATTATGGTGAAGAAATCGGCATGTTCGGCAGCAAAGGCACCGGTGCGCCCTATTGGGACGAGTACCGCCGTGAGCCGATGGATTGGTATACCAGTGAATCCGGTGAGGGGCTGCCAACATGGTTTGCACCTACCAACGGTTATAATGAACCCGACGACCTAATCAGTGTCGAGGAGCAAGACAGCGACCCGGCCTCTTTACTGAATTTCTATCGCACGCTGACCCAAATCCGCAATTCAACTCCTTCTCTACAATCCAACCTTGCCACCAAAGTTGATCTTACGGCAGGCGAGGATGATCTCTATACACTGGCACTGGGGGACGTGGATTCAGGCAATTACAACGTGGTTGTGATTAATTTCAGCGACGCCCCGGTCACCAGTTCCTTCTCAGACATTTCAAGTGCAAGCGTAATCTTGAGTGAGAAATTCAGCCTTGAGGGTGCTGAATTCACCATTGAACCAGCCGGGTTTGCGATTTTGCAGGTCGGCGGGTAGTCAACAATCTGTACTCAATGTGGTCATACCCCCTCGCCAAAACATGGTTGAGGGGGTTGTGTTGTCCTATTGAGCCGCCGATTCCAACAGCCACGCCCCAATCAACGCTGGAATATCCGCACCCGGTTGGCGCATCTGGGTCAAGAGATTGGCGAAGTTCGGCAAAAAGGTGGTATAGAAGTTGGGGTCAAGCGTGGTGGATTGGGCACTCCGCATCTGCTGGATATACAACCTTGTGGCGCTGTCCGTCGTGGAAGTGATGTTCATAAGTGGCATAAAATCGCCCTGCTCGGCAAGCTGGGCCTGTGCTTCAGGGCTTATCAGATACCCCATAAATAACGAGGCCGCCCGCAGCGATTCGTCCGTCACATTGACATTCACCGTAAGCAGGGTGAGATCAAGTATTGGCCGCCACGCTACTCCGGCTATCACTTCCGGCAAAAGCGAGATACGTAATTGATCGCCCAAGGCAGCGGCGAGTGTCGGATAAAGGCTGGCGGGAGCAATTAAGGCGGAGGCGTTCCCGGTGACAAAAGCCGCAGGGTCATCACTAAAGGTGACGTTCGGATTAACCGCCAGCGTTTGCAGCACCGTACCCACTATTGTCAACCCCTCTTCATCTACCACGGGACGCCCACCAGCATCAAAAAATGCACCAGAGGGATAGAGGCCGAGCAGATTCATAGGGTCAGCAGGAAAGACCGCCCCGTTTTCGCCTGCAACCACCAACAAATCATCAATGCCACTTGGCACAAGGGTGATGTCGGCTATCTTGGAGTACATCACCAGCAAATCGGCGGTAAGCGGGCTGGCCCAATATTGACCTTGATAATCCAGACTCTGGAAAAGCGGCGAATCGGTGCGTGTGCCGACCTCATCAATCAGCGCTGTATCAAGCGGCAAGATTAGGCGATTTTCGACCAAGCCCCCCACCCATTCTGGCTGTGTGACCAAAATATCCGGGCCACCGCCCTGACGAACCGCTTGCTGATAGTCTGCCAGTAGTGAATCGGGGGCGTGATATTCCAGCGCAACGGTTAGGGTAGGATTTGCTTCGGTGAATTTTGCGGCGGCGGATTGCAGGGCATCCGCATTCGCGCCTTGATAGGGATGCCACAATGACAGACTGACAGGGCCGGTAAACGTTGGGGTCGCACGTGGCGCAAGGGTTCGCTGGCGTGGTGAATCGGATTGGCTTTGAGCATCATCCTTGTTTCCACAGCCGACCAATAGCATTATCCCAATGAGCAAGAGAACTCCAACACGCCGCATAGATTCAATTCCCCTTTGTGTCTTTTGGGAGACCAGTATAACGCTTTTTTAACCCACGAGTAGCGCCGACTGATTGGCACATGTTACACTCCATACCAATCCCTGTGGGCAGAAATTTGAGGCGAGCCATGATTGACCCAATAGCACTCTTAAGCAACGTCTTTCCCAATATAGATCAAAAAGTCATAGCCCATCTCGCGCGGTTAGCCCTCATTAAAAACTATCCAGCGGGTTGGGTCTTGTGTTATGAAGGGGATCGCGGCGACACCTTTTATATGGTTGGCAGCGGACAAATCGCCATTACCAAGCGCATGAGTGAAGACGAAGAGCGATTGCTGCGTGTTTTGGAGGCGGGTGAGTTTTTTGGCGAGATGGCCCTACTGCATGGCAATGCCATTCGGAGCGCGACGGTCAAAACCCTTGTGCCCTCGACAATTTTGGAGCTAGACCGCACCACCTTTGAAGGGGCGATTGAACAAAACCCTCGCATGGTGCTGACGCTGGTGCGCACCATGATTAACCGAATGCGGGCCAACGACCAATTGGCGATGGATGAACTGCGCCGCCAAAAAGAGATCGTTGAAGAAGCGTATGCCGAACTCAAACGCCAAGAACAACAGCGTAACGAATTCTTGGATACGCTGGCGCATGAACTACGCACCCCTCTGACTGGCGCAAAAGGCTATATTCAACTGGTCAAGGCGGGCATGATGACTGGCCCAGCGCTGAATATGGCGATTGATAAGATCAACTTTTCGTTTAACCGCATCATCAGCTTGGTCAACGACCTATTGTTTGTGCAAGAGATGGATTTGCTGGACTTCGGATTTTCCAAAGTGGATTTGCGCGAGGTCTTTGATGAAGTTATGGAGCAGTTGTCGCCCGTTTTGAGTGAATATCGGGCCACACTGCGCTTTGAGATTGCCGAGAATTTGCCGACGATTCTGGCTGACCACGACGGCATGGTGCGGGTGTTCCGGCATCTGATTGATAATGCGCTGAAATTCAGTCCGGAGGGGGGCGGAGTTTTGATTGCGGCCCATCCCGAAGGTCAATCGGTTGTGGTAGCTATTACGGATCAGGGTATTGGCATCCCATCCGAATTTATGCCACGCCTGTTTAAACGATTTGAACGCATCGAAAGCTATGAAGGGCACTTGTTCGGCGGCGTTGGGCTAGGGCTACCGATTGTCAAACATATCGTCGAAAGTCACGGCGGCACGATTACGGTGGATTCGACGCCAAATGAAGGCAGCACCTTCACGATTCAGCTACCGCTTGATGCGCGACGGGCCACGACGGAGATCAATATCGAAGAAACAGGCTGGGTAGATATGCCCGATACTGGCCCAACGCTTGGTAATTTACTGGAAGAATAGTTAATCGGCGGCGCGAAAAACAATCTGGTCGGCGTCGTCATAACTCACATGGGCGAAAAATGGCAGGGGTGGTGCGTCCTTACCAAAAATGCGTGGCAGGGTAATCGGCAAATCTTCAACCAGCGGCAGTTGATTCGTGCCATTTTGTAGGCTTTCCAGCAAGGGAGCGAGTGGCAGCCATTCCAATGTGCCTTCCTCACAATCCACCACTTTACGCGAATCCGCCTCACCTGTAAAGATGTATAAAATGATGCCTGTGGACTGCCCCGCGTCAATGTGGGTACTGCCACAAAATCGTAATTGGGCAATATGCAGGCCTGTTTCTTCCAAAATTTCGCGGCGGGCGCTGGTCAAGGGGTCTTCGTCGCGCTCGATATGCCCCCCCACCCCATTGTAGAAGCCGGGGAAAATACGTTTGTGCATGGCACGTTTCATCAATAACAAATTGCCCTGATACGTGATGAAATTGAGGGTACGGGCAACGACCTGCCAGCGGTTGGCGGTAGTGGTGGTGTCTGCGCCTTGTTCTTTGGCACCCATGATCGCGCTCACTATTCTTAAACGCCGAGGATTAGAAATCCCCGGCTACCAAATCAATGTCCTCGAAATGAGGACGGGCCACTCCATAGAATCCAAATCCGATCTTCAGTAGTCAATCCCCAGAAATGCTATGATGTCTGCCTCTGTAATTTTGCCGGTTAGTTCTAGCCTATCCCAATCTCCCTCTTCAAACAAGAATAAGGGGTATTGAGACGGGATATAAGTCCGATACCAAACCACAAATTCGGCAAAACCACGACCTATTGAAAGGCTAAGAATCTGGAATAAGTCACCCGAAAACGAGCCGCTTACGCCAGATTCTTGATTGTAGTAGATTGCCCAACCCCTCGGCGGGCGTACTCCCATATCAGGCCATACGAGCCTTGCTTGCCGCATAAAATCGCTAAAGAAGATATGCAGGTCGCTGGTAGGCTTGGGTATTGTGTCGTCATCAGACTGCCAAGCCTGCGGGTCGTAAGGTGTGATATGGTACCGCGTCGGCATTGATTAATCCGCTAAGTCGGATACATCTTCCTCAACCACTTCTGCCACGCCGAAATCAGCGAGGGTTTTGTGAATGAGGACGGGGGTGGTGTGTTTCGCTGCCAAATCGAGCGTGTTGCCAACGTTCAGTTGTTGGAATAGAAAGCTGAAACGGGCCTGCCATGTGGCACGGAAGGTGACCCGCAGGGATTCATCTAAGCCCCACAATTTTTGTTTGAATGGGCCGATGGCGCGTTTGCGTTCCTTATAATGGAACTGCTCAACCGTCTGTTTACCGCGACTTTCAGCGTGATTGGCGTCCACCCATGCGTACATCTCTGCTTTGAGGTCGGCGGGGAAGGCCTCATGGTCATACAGCATGTTCATGAACCCCGTCGCAAGGTGAATCTCGCAGGCGGTAGAGGTCGCAAAATTGCCAAAAGCCGATTCGGGCAGGGTACTCGCGCCATGCTGCACCGCCCCCGCAAGGCCATATTCAGCGCGGGACACTTGGCTAAGGCGTTCGAGTGTACCAAAATCTACCGAGACATCGGCGATGCTACCGTCGGGGAGGACGACACCACCGTGACTGGTGCCCGTCTGGACGCTGATTTTGCTGATACCGGGCATATCGCCGAGTTTAGCGACTTCCTTCAGATACAGCGACATAAAAGCGTGTAGCTCTTCCACCGTCGAATTCTTCTCACCGACTTCGCCGATTTCGCCACCGAGGGAGATCATCACACCTTTGGGTTGGATTTCGCGGATAAACGCGGTGATTTCGGCGCAGTGATGAGCATTCAAATACTGCTGCTCTTCCAGCGTGGCCTTGCTCAAATCCACGAGCGTGCTGGTGTCTATATCAATGTTATAGTAGCCTGCCGTAATCGCCTCTACCGACAAATCCTTGACCGTCTGGACTTCGGCCTGTGGGTCTTTTAGGAAATTCTTGTGGCTGACTTGGAAATGGTCGCCTTGAATATAGACCGGGCCACGAAAACCCTCTTTAATCGCCGCTGCCAAAAGGCACGCGACATATTCAGCCGGACGTTGGGCGGTGTATTGCATTTCGCCACGTGAGATTTCAAAAATCATCGCACCAACCTTGAGTTCATTGGCGGCGGCAAAAGCACTGCGGGCCAAATCATAGGTCATGGCACGCAGGTTCATAGCCGGCACGGTGAAATTGATAGGTGTTTCGCCTCGTCCGCGTGCCATATACAGTTCATGAATACTGGCGGGATAGACACCCAATTCGAGGGCCGACTCCCAAATTAACCAGCGGGCAATGGCTTTTTCTTCTTCGCTGCCAAATACCGCTAGATGAATGAGGGTATCAATCGGGCCATTGGGAAAGGCTTTGGCATCCACGATTACCCGTTTGCCATCCAGCCAGAGCGTATTGTTTAATTGGTCTAACACTTGCTGCATCGTCTGAGACATCGAAAACAAACCCCTTTACACGTGCTTGTCGTTGCAGGAATGATGAAGCCCCTAATTCTTCGGATTGTCGAATGGGCTACCCTGTAATATGCTAAAATGTAGCCATTGTTTTTTATCATTGAACAAACCCATTTGGCTAGACTTTCCGTGAAATTCAACAGTCACTAAATTTTCAGGAGCAAAAGCATAATGGATGACCTTTATCAGCGTATTGTCAAAGACCGCCGGGGTTTTACATGGCTGGCAGGCAAACTACCGGGATTTGCGGGCTATATGGAAATGACCTCACGGCGCACGGCTGACCGCCTTATCCGTGACCATGTGGCGGGTCAATTGAAACCCTTAATCGCCAGACTTGCCAGCATCGAAACCGACATGATTCGTGGGGGTGGCATTGGGTATATGTCGGCCACTAAAAGCGCCAAAACCAAATTCCAAACCTTAATTGATCGTATTGCCACTGACGCCCCCGGTTATTCGGGATTTTTCGCCGCCACACGGATCGGGGGAGACGAACTCGAAAATATCTATGCTTTTGATGAGGCGATGCTGCGTTACGTGGAATCTATCGGGGCGGCGCTCGACCAATTAAGCAAAGCCGTCAGCAGCAATGATGGGATTAGCCAAGCCATTAGCAATCTGGATACCCTGATGCAAGAGGCCAATGCCGCCTATGATCTGCGTGAGGATATCCTCAAGGGCATCGCGTAAATAATTACCACCACAGTATAGACTTGCAAGTAAGGAGCATTTTGAGATGGCACGTATTATTGATGTTGTTCAGCATCCCAATGTGGCGGACGAAGAACTCGTCTGGCGCGAACCACAGGCTGGGGCTGGTGATTTCCGCATGGGGTCACAATGTATTGTGCAGGAAAGTCAAGCCGCCGTGTTTGTCAGTCAAGGGCAGGTGTTGGACGCGCTTGGCCCCGGCAGACACACCCTCAGCACCGCTAACCTGCCGCTGTTGTCGAATTTGATTGGCAAGGTGACCGATGGCAAAAATCCATTTCCTGCTGAGGTCTATTATGTCAACCTCAAAGATTTGCCGCAGGTGCGTTGGGGCACAAACCCCCCCGTCACCGTTTTTACGACACAGGGCATCGGTGTGATGCAACTGATGAGTAACGGCATCGTGGATATTGGCGTTGACGATCCCGTGCGTTTTGTGAAGCAATATGGTGTTGGAAAGCCTGTACTGCGTTTGGATGATATCAAAGAACGCATTCAAACCCTGCTGTTGGGTGAGATGGCGCAAATTCTGAGCCAATTGAAAGTACAAAATGAGCAAGAAGCCAACGCCATGCTGACCCAATTGGAAGGCGCGTCACTGGCGCTGCTGAATGAAGGGTTTAGAGCGCTTGGGATGCGGATTAAGGCGTTTGAGGCCAAGCCGTTCCAACGTAAGCAGATCAGCCGCGAAGAAGCCATGAATCTGGTCGGCAACAAAGAAGACTTCTTCCGTATGGAGCAACTGGATGTGGCCCGTGCCGCCGCCAATAACCCCGGCACAGCCGGTGATCTGGCAGGGGCAGGTATCGGATTTGGCATCGGACAGCAGTTGGGTGGCGCGATGAATCCGCAGCAACAGGCCATGCAAAATCAGCAGCAAATGATGATGATGCAGATGATGCAGCAGATGATGGAAAAGATGCAAAACAGCGGTCAGGCCCAGCAACCCGCCGCACAAGCCCCCGCTGCTGGTGGTGCGCCCTCGAACCCACAGACCCCCGAAGAAATTCAGGCACTGTTGGATAATCTCGATATGCAGTTGGCGCAGGGCAAGATCAGCGAGACGGCCTATAACAAACTGGTTGAAAAATGGGAGACCCGTCTTAAGGAATTGCGTGGCGGGCAGTAGCACATGACCTCACCCCCCAACCCCCTCTCCAAAGGCTTTTAGAGAGGGGGAGCAGGGCGTCGGCAAGTACGTTTTCTTGCCGCCATACTCGACACAAAAAAAGTCCCTCACTCCTAATCTTCGAGTGAGGGTTTTTTATCGGATGGTGATTTCACCAATGGGATAGCGGCCTTGATAGGTGGATTCAGCGGCAGCATCTTCAATCGGCAGTTTTATGCCAGAGTCGGTTTCATAGAGGCCGATGCGGAGGGTGTACTGACCGGGGGAAATATTGTCTATCGGGGCAATGACCGGGTCACGATAGAGGCCACCCGACTGCCATGCCGTCGTTGAAATGATGGCGTTGGCAATACCATGATCTAACACGGCAACCGGGGGCGGGCCGGGTTCGTTGACTTCCGTCACAAGATGCACTAAAACGCTGTACTGAGTTTCAGTTTGGCGAAGGGCTTCCCAATAGAGGAGCACAATCAGGCTATCCCCTGCCCCATCTAACACCGTATAGCCCCGCAAAATGGCTACATCTCCAAATTGAATCGCCAGTGGGTGTTCAATTTCAGTCGGCGGTACAACCCAATGACGATACTGCACCACGCCGGGGTAGGTATCGCCATAAATCGCTTGAGTATGCTCGCGCAGATAGGCATCGGCAAAACTAGTGCGGTCACTGGCAAGCAAATAGAAACCGCTGTAGTGTTCGGTTAACCATGTGAATTCATCCAGTGGGTTGGCGTTGCTGATGGGAATATTGTAAATATCCGCAGGGCCATTGTAATAATAATCTAGGGCGGGGTCCGCCGAACCGCTCATGATGACATCGTGGCTCGTGGTGCGGGATTCCAAATAGGTCGCCAGCGTATGCCAGCGAGGAGACTTGGAGGGATCGTTAAAAAAATAATCGTTGATTTCATGCAAAGAAATCACACATAAGCCCATCGAGACAGCACCCAGCAGAAAGGGACGTAATTTGGGCAGGCCATCCACGATAGCAACGATGGCAATCAGCAGCGCCGGGGTGATCGTTATCATGTAGCGCGGCAGAAAATTGGGATTCGTCCATTTGGAGACAAGATACAACAATAGGGGCGGGATGACAGTCCATAAAAACACGAGGCGTAGGTGCGGGCTGTTCTGCTTAATGCTTGTATAGGCAAGGCCGCCCAAAATCAAGACCGCCAATAAGATACCCGCCGCCAGTGAAATCGTGTTATCGCCGAACAACAAAGTCGGCAAGAAATTTGAAAACAACAAGCGCCAATCGGCCTCGACAATTGTGCTTTGAAATTGGCTGACAACCACCAAATAATAGGCTTGGGCTGCGACAGGTATCGCCAATAAACCGATGACACCCCATGCTTTGAGGGCGCGGCGCAAGAGGGCATGGTCGCGGAGGCTGAGTAGATAGAGACCCTGTGCCACCAACCACAGCAGTTCAAAATAGTGCAGATAGAGCAGCAGGGTCTGGACTACGATATAGGGAACCCACTTGCGGAAGGGGGTATCTGGCTGATCGGTGAGGCGCAAAAAGAGATAAAAACACAGGGGGCTAAGGCCGCTCAACACGCTGTAGGTACGGGCATCTTGGGCGTGCCACAGAAAAAAAGGATTGATGAGCCATAAGACGGCCAACACCAGCCCCAGCGACCATCGTCTAAAAAACCGCCGCGCCAATGTGACAAACACGGCCATGCCTACGAGATTGCCTAAAACCGATAACAGCCTTACGGCAAAAACGGAATGCCCTACCAAACCCGTCCATGCCCAATAGAGTACAAAAGCACCGACTGGGTGGGGTTCTTGGCGAGCCAGTTCCATCCATGCTTGACTGAATGGCGTAACCGTCCAGAGCATAACCGTATAGGCTTCATCGCCGCGCAAATCTACCGCATCCAGTCGGTAAACGCGCAGGGCAAACGCCACAAGGAGCAAACCAGCAAGCGTAAGCCATAGGGCTGCTTTCGCCGAAACCAATTGCCAACGCAAGGGATTCATGCCCGTTGGTTAAGCGTAAATCAGTTCTTCATTGAGTTCTTCGATTTGGGATGAGGACAGACTTGCGTGACCGACCTCTTTTTGATTTTTCAAAAATTCTTGCAAGGTCAGGCGCTCAGTTTTGTCTTTGGATTTCACAAACACCACTGGAACACTCTGTTCACCTTCTAAAACAGCCCGTGCGTTGGGGTGGGTAAACACAATGACCGGATTCACCGTGACGCCGCTGTCGGGCAAATGCTTGTCCAGATATTTTTGGAGTTGGGCCGCTTCGGATTGGGCATCGCGGATCGGGTTGCCGATATTCTCTTGGCGCATAAAACTGACAAGCATGGTTAACATTCCACCCGGAATCCGCCATTTATCATCCTTGACGATGATGGGGCGGTCATGAAACAGTGGGAACAGGACATAGACTCCCTGCGGAATCATCAAAACATGCCGAGCCGGAAAAATGAAATGATATAACACGCCCTGATTGGTCACACCCCGCACACCTTCTTGAATCGAAGTCCATGCAAGGGGTTCTCGTATCCAATGATTTGCCATGCGGACTGAAAAGATCACCACGCCAAACAATATTGGAAAAATCAGACAGTTAAGGGTAAAAGCCGATTCCTCGCCCGCAATCCGGTTACTGATCAAAAAACTAAAGACAAGACCACCAATGGCGACAAAAAAGCTGATTTGGGCCAGACTATGATTGCGCCGAATCAGCGCCTCGTTCGTTACCACGCGCATAAAGACTTCCCTATGATGTAGACGAATTTTGGGTGCGATGGTATCACAAAATCTAGCAGTAATCGAGGTAGGTTGCGTTATAATTCACGAGTATTTTATAGAATGAGGAGTTTAAGCAGACGATGGAATTTATTTTTTCAGCGACCATCATCCTGATTTTCATTGTGGGTTATTGGTCACTGGTCGTTTTCCCCAAACAGCGCGATTTCAAAAAACATCAACAGTATGTCCAAACCCTCCAAGTGGGCGATGAGGTGGTATCCTACGGTGGCATCATTGGGACGGTTGTCGAATTGAACGATGATATTGGCACAGCCGTTTTGCGGATTGCTGACGGCGTGGAGGTCAAGATTTTGACGGCAGCCCTGCATCAGAAATTTGACCCGGAAGAATTGGCCCATAGTATGCGCATGGCACGTGGCGTTGATGACACGACGGCCCAACAATAACCGCTGTGTTTAAATGCAGCGTCGAAATTTGGTGACATGCAACCTTGTTGGCAGGTTTGTTTTGGGGTAACATTCCACGCCGCTAAAGTAACATTTGTGTTGTCCGTTTCTCGCGTTTGAATACGCACTAAGGAATGCTTTTTATGACAGGATACCGTTATTGGCTGGCGGTAATTCTCGTAATTACGCTGGTATGCGCCTATATTGACTTACCCGATAGCCCCGGTGTCCACATTGGGGATACCGACTGGGATTTTGAAGTAGTGCAGGGGCTAGATTTGCAAGGTGGCTCACGGGTACTCCTCAAAGCCGCACTCGACCCCGATCAATATGAAAGTGAAGATATGGAAGTGGCCCGTGACATCGTAGAGCGGCGTGTCAATGGGTTAGGTTTGGCTGAAACAACCGTTCAATTGCAAGGCAATGATCGCATTTTGGTCGAATTACCGGGGGTGAGTGACCGTGACGTGGCGCTCCAAACCGTGCAAGGCACTGGCTTGTTGGAATTTGTGGATTTTTCCGGCATTCCGGCTTCGATTGATGAGGGTGCGTGCATCCTAACAACCGAACAACAGCGCATCGAGCAGGAACGTCAACAAAATACTCAACAAGATCAGCAGTTGACACCGACCCCCCTACCGCCCGACGCGCAACCCACCACCGAACCCACGACAGAAAGAACGCCTGACCCACGTCCGTTTGGGAAGGTGGATATGAGTGGTGGCAGCGGTTTGTCGCAAGGGGGTGAAGGAACACCAACGCCAGAGGCAACTGAATTGGCGACAGCAGAACCCACAGAACAGGCTACTGCCGAGGCAACCGTTGAGGCGACCCCCGAACCCACTGAAGTCCCAACAGAACAACCGACGGCGGAACCCACTGCCGAGGTAACACCCGAAGCAACTACCACACCGGAAGCGCCTGCCCAAGAAGATAATGCCGAGCGCGGCCCGTGCCCCGATGGTAGTTTCCCGATTGGTACCAATGGTCAACCGGGTGGCCCTGCTTTTACCACCGTGATGACCGGGGCAGGTCTTAAAGATGCTGCTGCCGTTGCGGGGAATTTCTCGCAGTGGACGATTAGTTTCACCCTGAATGAAGAAGGCGATCAGATTTTTGGTGATTTCACCAGCAGCCATGTCAATCAGCGGTTGGCGATTGTGCTGGATGGCGTAGTTATTTCCGCACCGAATATTCAACAAGCCATTACGACAGGTCAGGGGCAGATCACCGGTAATTTCAGCCGCGAACGTGCTCGTGTACTGGCAACCCAACTGCGTTATGGTGCGCTGCCGGTGCCGCTAGAAGTGGATGCTTTCGACAACGTTGGGCCGACACTTGGTAAGATTTCGATTGATCGCTCCATTCGGGCGGGGGTCATCGGCGTGATTGTGGTATTGTTATTCATGCTGATTTACTATCGTGTACCGGGTATCGCTGCGGTCTTAGCATTGTCCGTCTTTGGTCTAATCAACTTTGCGTTGTATAAAACCATCCCTGTCACGCTTACCCTATCGGCAATTACCGGGTTCCTGATTTCCATTGGGACAGCCGTTGACGGTAATATTCTGATTTTTGAACGTATGAAAGAAGAACTTCGAGCAGGGCGACCACTCGAACGTGCGGTTGAGCAAGGATTTGCACGAGCGTTCTCGTCCATTTTCTATTCCAACCTTTCGACAGGTATCATCTGCACGATTCTTTGGTTCTTTGGTCGTAATTTCGGAGCAAGCGCTGTCCAAGGTTTTGCGATCACACTAGGGCTAGGGTTATTCATTAACCTCTTCACCGCGCTGATCGTTACCCGTACTTTCCTTTCGTTCATTCTTGACATATTCGGCGACTCACTGCGCGGCAATAAGCGCTTGATGGGGGCATAAACTATGTTTAATCTCGTAGAACGGCGTCGCGTTTATTACATATTTTCGGCAATACTGATTAGCATTGGTATTGCGGCAATGGGGTTCTCCCTTGTTGACACCGGCAGTTTGCTGCAAGTCAGCATTGATTTCACCGGCGGCACTTTGCTTTCGGCTCAATTCACTGAGGCGGTTGAGGAAGAAAATCTGCGAACCTCGCTGGAGGATTTTGGACTTGATGAAATCATTGTCCAAGAACTACAGGCGATTGAACGTGAAGATGGTGAAACCAGCTATCCTGAAGGTAGTCGGTGGTCAGTCCGTACTGAAGAACTTAGCGCCGCAGAAGTTACTCAACTGCTAGATGTATTGAACAACGAGGTAGCACCACTAGATATGGAAGCCACCTCAACTTCACAGGTATCAGGCTCAGTAGGTGATGAAGTCACCCGCGCCTCATTCCTCGCCATTTTGGTAGCCACCGTCGTGGTGTTGTTTTTCATCTGGATCGCCTTCCGCAAAGTACCTCACGCGGTTCGCTATGGGGTCTGTGCGATTATCGCCATGATTCACGACATCTTGATTATCGTTTCAGCAATCTCGATTTTGGGGTTGATCCTAGGTTGGGAAGTAGACGCTTTGTTTTTAACCGCGCTACTCACCGTCGTTGGGTATTCGGTGCAAGATACGATTGTGGTGTTTGACCGTATCCGCGAAAATATTCCCAAACGCCGTGATGAATCCTATGAACTCATCGTCAACCGCAGCGTGCTAGAGACGATTCACCGTTCATTTGCTACGCAGTTGAACGCGGTATTTGTGATGATCGCCATTGTGCTGTTTGGCGGCGAGACCATCCGCCAATTCGTGCTCATTCTGCTAATCGGCCTCACCAGCGGTACGTATTCCTCGATTTTCATCGCTGTGCCGCTGTTGGTCTCGTGGTCGAAGGGTGAACTCCCCATTATACGTGGGGATGTAAACGAATAAACCGAAGGGGCGGCCCACTTACCGCCCCTTTTTGTTTTCTTATAGGGAGCAAATAAGTCATGCCACGCGCTTTATTCAGTGTATCTGATAAAACCGGAATTATTGAGCTTGGTCAGGCCCTTGCCACCATCGGATGGGATTTAGTTGCTAGTGGGGGAACGGCAAAAGCCCTAAGTGATGCGGGATTGCGTGTGACCCCGATTGAGCAATTGACAGGGCTGCCAGAAATGTTGGGCGGGCGTGTAAAAACCCTCCATCCCGCGATTCATGCCCCGATTTTGGCGCGAGACCATTCTAAAGATCTACAGGAATTAACCGAACACGGTTATGCCCCGATTGATTTGGTAGTGTGCAATCTTTATCCCTTCCAGCAAACGGTGGCAAAACCCGATGTCAAATTGGAAGATGCGATTGAGAATATTGACATCGGCGGGGTGACACTGCTGCGGGCGGCGGCCAAGAATTTTGCACGGGTAACGGTCTTGGTTGACCCAGCGGATTATGGTGGTGTCGCTGAAAAAATTGTATTAGAGGGCAAGTTATCTCTAGACGAACGGCGACGGCTTGCTACCAAAGCCTTTGACCATACCCGCAGCTATGACACCGCGATTTACGCCTACCTCGCTGGTGAAGATACACTCGACGTGGGGGAAACAGGGCTTGGTGATTCGCTGACGATTGGGGTTAAGCAGATTCAATCCCTGCGTTATGGTGAAAACCCTCATCAAAACGCGGGGTTATACGCTGCACACGAAGGCGTCGGGCCATTAGGCGGCATGTTGTTACAGGGTAAGGAATTGTCCTACAACAACTTGCTTGATGCGGATTCGGCGTGGCGGGCAGTGTCGTCATTTCCTCCCAAAGAATCGGCGGCAGTAGTCATTGTCAAACATCTAAATCCAACGGGTATCGCAACAGCCGAAAATGCAGCAGCGGCATTCGCGGCGGCATTGGAAAGCGATCCGGTGTCCGCTTTTGGCGGGGTCATCGCGGTCAACCGGACAGTAGATGCAGCACTTGTTGAGGCATTGGGCAGTTTGTTTGTCGAGGTACTGATTGCACCCAAAGTGGATAATGCCGCTCGGAGGATGTTGGAAACGGGACGCAAAAATTGTCGCGTTTTGGAAGTCCCCCATTTCAGTACCCAGTCGGGAATTGAGTTTCGCAGTATTTTAGGCGGGGTGCTGGCGCAAGAACGCGATTTAGGGGATCCCGAAGGTACAGAATGGCAGGTGGTCAGCCAGCGCCGTCCAACCCAAGACGAAATCAAGGTGCTCAAATTTGCATGGGTGGCGTGCCAGCATGTCAAAAGCAACGCAATTGTTATTGCAGGCATCAATATGACATTTGGGATTGGCGGAGGTCTACCGAGTAGGGTGGACGCGACACGCTTGGCGGTTGAGAAGGCAGGCAGTCGGGCGCGTGGGGCGGTGTTGGCCTCGGATGCGTTTTTCCCATTTGCAGATGGCATACAGGTCGCGGCGGCGGCAGGCGTTTCAGCGATTATTCAGCCGGGTGGCTCCATTCGTGACCAAGAAGTGATTGCGGCAGTAGACGCGGCAGGGATGGCGATGGTCTTTACGAAGAGCCGCCATTTCCGGCATTAGAATATAGACATTTGGCATATTTTCCCGTGATAAATGTCCTGTGGCGGAATATTTGGGTAGGCCGCAGCGTCGAATATTTTGGAGCTAGGGGCTACTGCATTTATTACGAAAGGACATACGCATGGCAGATCATAATGCCAAATTGACATGGAAACAGGGGATGACCTTCGAGGGGTATACCGATGGTAAAAGTCACCTCCCAGTCACATTTGCTTCTGGAAGCGAAAATCTCGCTGAATATGATAATGGTCATTCGCCACTGGGGATGGTGCTACTGGCACTCGCGGGTTGCACGGCGATGGACGTGATGAGCATCCTGAAAAAGAAGAAACAAGAAGTGACCGCGTTTGAAATCGAGGTCGAGGGTGAACAGGTAGACGAACATCCGCGCGTCTATAACCACATCGTCATTGTTTATCACGTTTGGGGCAATAACGTCAGTGAAGAAGCCGTCGCCCGCGCCATCGAGCTTTCGGAAACAAAATATTGCTCGGTCAATGGGATGCTCAAACTCAGTGCCCAAATCGAATATCGCTTCGAAGTTCATCAGCCCGAACCACAATCACTGTTGTAAATGTAACTTAAAGGCATAGATGGGGTTATAGCCGTTTATGCCTGTCAAAACATTTTTCAGGTGCGAGGATCATCTTTCAATATTTTTTGAAAGTTCTAAATTTTGTTGACGTACCTCGCCCAATCGGGTATACTCAAATTAAATTAATTCGTGCAATAGTTCACAAGCGTACCCAACTGCTGGTAGCTTAGTTTCTCGCATGGCAGCATCCATGCTGAGAACAATTCATATCCAAAGAGGACTTCACATGACCGCCCCCAGTAACATAGCTGTTGACACACAAGCTCCTGTGTCCCACTTGCAGCGGCAAGATTGGGTGCAAGGGGTTCGGGCAGACCTCGAAAAAGTGACGGACAAAATTCGCTCCGTCTCATTTTTGGACAATCCCTTGTTGGATAACGCCATTGATAAGATCATTTCAAATGGCGGCAAGCGGATGCGTCCTGCCATTACGATGTTGGTGGGTAGGATTGTCAATGCTGCCTTTGACCCCACACTTTCAGTCGCGGCTTCGGTGGAACTACTACATACCGCTACTTTGGTGCATGATGACTTGATTGATAGCGCCAAGGAACGGCGCGGCGCTCCGACTCTGCATACCGCCCTGCCCCTCGGCGTGACGGTGCTGACTGGTGATTTCCTGTTTGCCCAAGCAGCAGCGTTGGCAGCAGAGGCCAATCATGTTGAAGTCGTCAAGGTTTTTTCGCGCACATTGGTCAGCATTTGTCGTGGCGAGATTTTGCAGGCCCAGACGAAATGGCAAATCCCAACACTGGACACGTATATCGAGCGCATCTATGGCAAGACGGCGGCTCTGTTTGAAGCGGCAGCAGTTTCAGGTGCGTTGTTGGGCAGGCATATCTCAGAAGATGAAGTCCAAGCCTTTGGCACCTTTGGGCGTGAACTCGGCTTGGCTTTCCAGATGATTGATGACGCGCTGGATTTTGTTAGCACCACTGAAAAACTGGGCAAACCCGCCGGAAACGACCTACGGCAAGGGATTATTACCCTGCCTGTGCTGTACTATTTGCAGAATGAAGGCATTACCGATGATATTGCCTTCCTCAAGAGCCTTGATAACCCGGATAGCCTCGAAGCGGTCATCAAAGGTGTGCGTGAAACCGGAGCGGCCCGCCAAGCCTATGAATTGGCACGGGATTACGTAGCAAAAGCGGAAGCAGCGTTGAGTGGCGTTGAATGGTCGCCAGCATTGGATTTGCTGCTTGATCTGGCCCATTACGCCGTAGCCCGTGACTTTTAGCCGACATCCATAGTGGTATAATAAGTTTAGCTTACTGGAAGTCTCCAGCAGAGCGAATACTAACAAAAGACGCATGGGGGGCGACCCGTGCGTTTTTTGGTTCAGGTTGGCCCTTTTTCCAACGAAAAAGAGGTTTTGTCGCCCATGATGTCGAGATTGATCTGTCCATCTAATACATCATAGCCCCAAGGGGGTTCAACAAACCGCGTCCAATGTTTTTCCCCTGTGATCCGCCATGCCGCCAATTCCAATTCAGCAGACATGACCACATACTCCCCAAATCGCGCCCAAAACCAAAAGCCTGTATCAGCGGTGTCTAGCCAAAGTTTTTCATAGGGGTTGATATGGAAGGCTGAAATGCGTTCACCTGCGCCAACAAAGAGAATATCTGTTTCAGGAACATATAAGATGCCGGATTGAAGACACTGCCATATGATTTGAAACACTGAACCACCCCCATTTGAATTTTGATATGGTTGGCAACCGAAACACAAAAATACTCTCGATACTCATCTAAACCGAATCGCTCTAGGTCAATTGCTTCAAAAATCGGGGAATTTGGATTCGAGTTGAATGCAAATCGGACATCTTGAGCGCCCTAGAAGTGGTGAAGATGTATTTTTCAGTTGAAAACTCAACTATTCCCATCATCAAATTACCTTACCAGTCGGGCATGAACCACTTTGATGCAGGTATCCATCACCAACGGGTAGTCTATATCTTCGGCTTTGGCTTCCAGCAAAATATCCACCACGCCCAATTGTGCCCACACCGATTTCGCGCCAACCTCAACAGCCTCATCAAAGATGTCGGCTAGATATTGTGACCGACGGAACGCGTTGACTATATCAATCGGTTCAGGGACGGAGGCCAGATCGGGATAACATTTTTCACCATCAATTTCGCTGACGGTGGGGTTAACAGGATAGACCTTATAACCTGCCCGCTTCAGATATTGGGCGATTTGATAGCTGGTACGCCCCGGATTATCCGAATGCCCCACAACAGCAATGACCTTTGAGCGAGTCAGCAATTCGCGCATTTGGGTATCGGTTAACATTCTGGCCTCCTCATGAGGTTGACTCAGCTTATGGTCAGTTTCAATTCACGAGCATCTTTTTGCACAGGGGGCGGCGGCTCGTCCTCGCCCTCTTTCATCTCATCCCGATAATAGAGGCTGGCGGAAACACGATAATCCCCCACCGGATCGGATACCCCACGAATGTGTATGGTAAATTCCATACGGGGGTGCATCGTTTCGATAATGCTGAGATTGGCGACGGGGCGCTCCTCCCCACCTATTTCACGCCGCAGCACGATTTCGAGGTTGGGTCGTTGCAAAAATGGCGTTACATGCACGCGCAGTTTGACGCGCCATTTATCAGGATAGGGTTCAACCTCTAATAGCTCAATCTTCACTTTGTCCGGCGGTTGTGGCACATCCCCCGGCTCGAAAAAATTGATGGTCATAGTGCTTTTGTCCTTACTTCGATGCTTGCAGGGCGGCCCATGCTTTTTCAAAGGAATCGGCGGGGACAAGCACATGGTCACGCGAGAACGCACCGAGCGGGATCACCGACACCCCCGCCTCCGCCAAAATAGTAGCGACCAGTGCCATAAACCCTGTCAATGAAAACTCTAATATCATGTCAAACGTGATGAGGCGAAATTCACCGTGTTGTTCGGCCCCCGGCAGGCGTTTGAAGTATTCTTCCTGCCATGCCTCTAATGCCATTATCAACGTGACTTCATCTTTGTCGGCGATTAGGGCGCTAAAGGATTCACCTAAATCCGCCAAGACCCCTGCTCCAGCCCAAATCGCGCTGGCAGGCAGTTTGATGAGGGTGTATATCACCTCGTCAGTATACAGAGGGGTTTGGGATAAAACTTCTTTCGCGGAAAGGCTCATGAGTTCCTCAGTTTTTTTCGTTGCCAAAGAAATAAATCAACAGATCATCCAACAGTGTCCGCCAATTACCCCATGAATGACCATCGGGGGTTTCAATAAACATGATAGGATACCCTTTGGCCCCAAAAATATCCCGTAGGCGGCGGGTGTTTTCGATGTCATCCCAAATAGACCCCTGACTCATGAAAATTTTGAGGGGCAGGCGGTCTAATTCTTCATAGGCGTCTACTACGGTTGTATCTACCCAGAAGGCCGGGGACTGAATCGCCAAAAGGCCAAAGACCTCGGAATGGGTCAAGCCCATGTAAGCGGAATTGAGGCCGCCGAGGGATGTCCCCAATATGGCACGGGCTTCGGGGCGCGGGTCGGTTTTATAGGTCGCGTCAATCGCTGGCACAAGTTCTTCGGCCAAAAATGCGCCAAAATCATCGTTGGTGATGTACTGGCTTTCGCGCCGATTGCTCGTTGGGCTGTCGGGGTTACGAGGATCCACAAAAACGGCAATAACAGGTTGAATTTGGGCATCAGCAATGAGATTATCCAAGACCGTCACCATACTACCCATCTGGTCATGGGCATATTCCTGACCATCGGTGACATAAATAACGGGCAGGGTATCCAGATTGGCGTAATCGGCAGGGGTATAGACGCGATAGGCGATTTTATAGCCCAAATTGCTGCTCGTTATCACCACTTGCTCGTCCACCTTCCCTTTTGCAATGTCGTCACGTGGAATGGTATCGGCTGGATAGATGAATTCTGGCATCCGCAACTCGGAATTTGGCCCAAAGCCACCTAACTGCTGATAAGGATTAAGGGGATCAAGAATCCATTCCGAGCCATTGAGTACAATTTTATAGTCAAGGCGGGCATCTAGGGGAAACAATTTCACCAACATCCATAAATCAGTATCCCCCTGTTGTTCACCGAGCGTCATGGGGGTGCTTTCCCAACCGCTGAAGTCGCCACGCCATTCAACTTTGCTGGCATCCCCACGATAGAGAAAAACACAGATATGATCCCAAATTAGGGGCATTTGACCACTGGCAACTATTGTCTCCCAAAACGGATCAATGTCTCCACTAGCAACGGCCTGATCGAGGGCGGTTTGGAATTCAGCAAAGGTAGCGTAATTTTCTTGGGCGTGCAGCTTGGGCACCGACAACGGAAACGACAACGCTGCCACCAGCACCAAGACCGATAGGCAAAAACGTTTCATGGCAGCCTCCAATAGATACTACTCATCAAACAAATAGGTGGATTCGGCATAAAAACGCACGGCCCGTTGGGAAATCTTCCCTATCATCCATTTTTCAAGAGCGACATTCTTCTCGGTGACTGAAAGACGCGGGTCGCGTAAGGCCTCTAAGGGATAATTCAGACGCATCGCCCTACCCTGAATAATATGCCGTGAGATGCCGGGGGGCAGCAAGATTTGGTCACGCGCCGCCACCATGATCTCGGCTGGTTCGTAATGCGGAAAAACAATCAGGGCGGTTGAGGTCGGGAACATCTGGAGAACAAGGCCGGGGTCGTGGCTGTTGAGGCGATCCAGTTTTCCAGCTTGGCGATAGCAGTCCACAAGGTCAATCAGGTGGCGATTACGCGCTTTTAGGCTGAGGTCAGGTGTAGTTAGGATGTAAGCGGTGCGCGAGGCAATTTCGACCACATAGGCCAGTGCTTCACGTCGGGCCAACGTTGCACGCGCCGTCAAAATGTCCGATTCCTGCACCTCCACATTAGGCAGGTCTTTAATAAGGGGCAGCATAGACGAAAATGGCAATTCGGAGATGACATGATTCCATGTGTCTAGTTTGACTTGGCCGGATTCGTACTCTACGACTTGTACCAAAATATGCGGATACCCCAAATGCTTGAGCGAATGGCAACGATTTGCACCATCCAGCACAACATATTTATTTTCGACGTCTGGCAAAGGGGCGACCAATGGTGGATGCAGCCAAATACCAGAGGCCTCAATACGATGCATCAAGGGTTGAGAACGTTGAAGATCGTGTTCTTCATGCGGCAATACGTGGTCGAGTTCGACAATTCGCAACAGTGGGGGCCGAACTTCTAGGGTGGAGTCATCAGTGTGCAGCACAGAAATTCCTTATCAATTGGTGGGAGAACACAACACTTGCCTAATAATTGTAAGCGCACTTCGGCACTCGTCTAAAAAATTTTAGCACTTAAATAACATTCAAACAGGGGATAAATAGCATGTTGCGAAAAATGGCGTTATGGGTAAAGTTAGTCTATTATTCATTAAAAGCGAATTGTGATTTTTTGCGAAAACTCTTCAGGAGGCCAGCGCCATGCAACGTGTCTACCGTTTATTCATCGCCATCGGGTTGTTGGCGATAATGGTGAGCGTTCTTATCCTTGCACCCCGTCTCGCATCGGCCCAAGATGGTGGGCAACAGCCTACGCAACATGTGGTTCAGCGCGGCGAAAGCCTGTACGGAATTGCCCGTCAATATGGGGTGACGGTTTTTGCCATCGCTCAAGCCAACAATATCAGCAACCCAAATCTTATCTACGTGGGGCAGGTCTTAAAAATTCCGGTAGGCACAACGCCCACTGTTACCCCTACGACACCTGTGCCAACCACCCCGGTGGCAACAACACCCGCCCCAACGACACCGCCACCCGCAGGCCCAACGGTGCATGTGGTGAAAACTGGGGAAAATCTTTACCGTATCGCCTTACAATACGGCACAACCGTTCAAGCCATTAGCCAAGTCAATGGCATCACGGATCCCAATCTGATTTTTGTGGGGATGCAGCTTCAGATTCCCGCTCCGGGGGCTGTTTTGCCTGCTGCCACGACCCCGGCGGTTGTAGCGACCACCCCTGCACCCACGACACCAGCGCCTGCCGAAACCTCCGAAGCAGCGGGGGATGACGTAACCGAAGGAGCAACAACCCCTGCCCCTCCGTCCGGTGCTCCGGCCTCGGCTGTACCCTTCGACTATGGCATCCAAGTCCAGCTATTTGGGCAAGATACAGGCGTCGTGGTGGATAAGCTGACCCAATTGGGCGTGCGTTGGGTGAAACAGGAAATTTCATGGGCTACCTTTGAACCAACCAAAGGTAACATCAATTTTGACGATATTGACACGGTGATTGATGCACTGGACGGCGCGGGCTTTAACATTATGCTGACCGTGTATGATGCTCCCGATTGGGCACGCGGCGCGACCGAAGAAAATGGCCCACCCACCGATAATCAGGATTTTGCCAATTTCATGACCGCGCTCGCAAGCCGCTATATTGGTCGCGTAGATGCCTATGAAATCTGGAAAGAGCCGAATCTGCGCCGGGAATGGAATGGCAAGGCTTATGGCAAACCCCTTAGCGCGGCGGGCTATGTTGATCTGCTGCGGGCCGGTTATACGGCTGTCAAGGCTGCCGATTCAGCGGCGGTGGTCGTCAGTGCTGGTCTTGCGCCGACGGGTTTGGACAGCGCCGATAACGCCATTAGTGACCGCAATTTCCTACGCCAGATGTATCAGGCTGGGGTCAATAATGTGGCAGATGCCATCGGTATCCATCCATTTGGATTTGGCAATCCACCCGATTCCACCTGCTGCGAAACCAATCCTCAAATTACGGGATGGGACGATCACCCCAGTTTCTTCTTCCAGAACACCCTGCAAGATTACCGCGCCATCATGGGCGAATTTAATGACAGTGGACGCTTCTTGTGGGTCACGGAATTTGGTTGGGCCAGTTCAGAAAATCTGCCCGGTGATGTCAACCCGAACTTGGGATTTGTGGAATTCACCAGCTTAGACGAACAATCCCAATATACGATTCGCGCCTTCCAGACAGGCAATGAACTCGGCTTTGTTGGGCCAATGTTCCTATGGAATCTGAATTTCTGTGAGGTCTTTGGTATCGGCTCAACGGAATGCTATTGGAGTTTGCTTGACCCCGCTGGTAATCCCAAGCCTGTTTTCTTCGCCGTCGAAGGTATTGAGAAGTAACTTCGACTGAAATAGTGGAATTTCAACAGCCCCCTTGCCTACTGAGCAGGTTTAGGGGGCTTTTTCTTTGCCAATTTTTCCTCATAAAGTTTTAAGGTATACACAACCTTCGGGTAATAGATTTTTTACAAATCGCATCTAAAGTGATAACAAAATCCGACTATGCTGGATTATTGGTTTCCAATTCACAAGTGATGTGTAGGGAGGAATGAATTGGTATGAACGCGATGAAGCGTCTCATGTGGATGAGTGTTATTGTTATGGTATGCGCTTCGGTGTTCGCCATCGGAGTCGTCGTTGGGGTACAGGCCCAAGATAACCGCAGTCGTCTCGACCCTCTGCCTTCGGGCGCACCCTATCAACCCAATACCACCGAGTTGAGTCTCAATCAGCTTTATGAGCAGGCGATACAATCCGTCGTCAATATATCCGTCGTCAAAGCCAATGCGTTTGGTGAAGGTAGTGGATTTGTAATTGACACGGACGGCCATATTGTCACCAACAATCATGTAGCCGAGGGCGCTCAATATATCGAAGTCACCTTTGCAGATGGCACGATTCGGGAGGCGTCGGTAGTTGGGCGTGACCCCGATTCCGATTTGGCGGTCATCAAAATTGACCCATCCGGGCTGACTTTATACCCCGTTACTCTCGGCGATTCGGATCAGGTATTTGTCGGACAGCAGGTCTTGGCAATCGGCAATCCATTTGGACAATCGTTTACGCTGACCACCGGGATCGTCAGTGCCCTTGATCGCAGCCTAACCGCCGAAAGCAATTTTAGCATCCCCGAAGTCATTCAGACCGATGCGGCCATTAACCCCGGTAACAGCGGTGGCCCTCTGCTGGATATGTCGGGCAATGTGATTGGGGTCAACACCGCCATCAATACCGAATCCGGCAGTAATTCTGGCGTGAGTTTTTCGGTGCCCTCCAATACGGTGCGGCGGGTTGTGCCCTATTTGATTCAATATGGCAACTATGAACATACGTGGCTTGGCATCACAGGCAATACGCTGCGCCCTGAGCAAATCGAGGCGATGAACCTGCCTACTGATACCAAAGGGGTATTGGTGGGCGATCTTCAACGAGGTGGCCCAGCAGCCGAGGCCGGAATTCGCGGTTCGAGTAATGAAATTCGGACGTCGCTTGGGCGTCTGAGCATATCGGGAGACGTGATTACGGCGATTAATGGCACACCCGTCGCCAGCATGAGCGATTTGGTCAGTTTTCTGGATACAACGCAACCGGGAGATGTCGTAACGGTGACGATCATCCGGGATGGGGCAACCCAAAACGTTGAAATCACTCTAGAGGCACGGCCCTAAACAATATCCACTAAATCTAATCAGAGGCTAACCAGTGAGTTGGCCTCTTTTTGTTCCCTATGTCGGGCCAGCGATACGGAAAACACGCAGGGCTAATTGAGTGTTTATCAGAGGCAGGCTCAAATTAAGCGTGTCGCCTTCGGTGGTCAGCAGGACGCGCTCCTCGCCCACCACATTGCCCGTAATCGTGTCCCAATATTCCACCCGATACTCTCCGACGCCCATCCCCGGCAGTTGAAGTTCATAGGGCAAGGGCATAATGGCATCCCCCGCCAGCACTGTCTCCCATGTATAGTCGCGGTGATGCACCCATGCAAGGGCAATGCCAGCAGCAGGGTCGGTCAACACAATGGCACGCATCGGTGACGTATAGGCCTCAATTTCAAGATATTCGATTTGCAGCCAATCTTCACCCAAATTATCCAAAATCAGCGTGTGCTGGCCCGCTTCTAAGGGCAAGGTAATGGTTAACGCCTGTGTACCAGCGGCTAAATCCACTTGAGTTGCCACCTGCCCATCTACTGTTACGACCAACTGCGCTCCAGCGGCAGTTGAGACATTTTGAATCCCAATCCGCATGGTGGTATCCACGGGTGGGAAAATCAGATAGGTGTGAGGGTGGCGATTTTCGGCGTTAAATTTGCTGCCATAGAGATAGCTGGAAAGTTGGGTTGAGGGCGGGAAAACACCATCCCCCGTAATGCGATAGACCTCGGCTGAGGCCGCACCATCCCGAAAAGTGCGGTTAAATTCTTCAATACGCAATGGCTCATAAGTTACGTCGGACTGGGCAACCAGCGCGGCATCAACGGGTTGTAGATTGAGGCTGTTCCATGCAATTCCGTCGGTAAATCTTTGGAGCGGCGTGTATAGACGATACAAATCTTGTGGATCAAGATAAGTATCCCACCACCATGACATCGCCCCACCCGCCGACCCCGACAAGGCAGCAGGCCAAATGGTGTCTTGAATGTGAACGCCGCTTGGGTCATCAGCGGTTGGCTCAAACCAAGGATTAAGCGAAAATTCGTTTAGCAGCACCGGACGATCCGTAAAGGTGGTCACATCAGTCAGGCCATTGAGAACCGCCGTCACCTGATCTTTGGCCTGTTCAATCGGGCGGGCTTGATAGACCTGCGCCTGCGCAAAATCCAGCAAGGGGTTGGCTAAAATATCCTGCTGGACGTTATCCGTGCCGACAGTCACCAAATGGCTATAAGCATCCGCTTCACGCAGAGCCAAAATCATACGATCCAACCAAGTATTGGCAGTAGTTGGGTTAAACCCCTCAATCGAGTCCAGTGCGTCGGTGATTTCCCACGCAAAAATAGTGGTGCTATAACCCCAACGCGCCGCGATGTAGTGTAGGCGGTTTGTCAACAAGGCTTCGGCATTACGATCCGTCCAAACATCATTGGGTTCGCTAATCACGCCGCCATAGGTTTTGTTGTAGGGATTGTTGTCAAAATCGGCATCAATGGCGGGGCGAGCAGGCGTAGGGGGAACGGCGACGGGCACACCCGTATATTGGGTAAAGGCCTGACTCCACACCAAAACCAATTGCAGATAGATACCGCGTGTTTGGGCTGCCTCTAGGAGAGTATCCAAACGCCATGCCGACTGCTGGCCTTCTTCATCATATTGCCCAGCAGGAGCATTCCATTCAAGGCCGATAAACCAAGGGGTATCTATATAAAGACGCGCATAATTGCCACCCACAGCGGATAATTTATCAAGCCAAGCCAAATAGGTAAAAATTCCCCCACCCTGCGACCATGACCAACCCAAGTTGTGACCAATTGGGAAATAGGGAGTACCGTTTTCAAATTCAAAATAGCGTCCGGTTGTCCGCACAAAACCGGGGTCAGCGGATTCCACTGCCTCAAAGCTACCCGCCGTGAGATTTACTTCAGTAGCATCCCCGACCTTAGCCCGCACATTGTAGCGCCATAAACCCAATTCAGTGGGAGCAAAGCGCAATCGCCATTCACCCTCACCAAACGGGGCGAGAATTTCTGTTTGGCAGTCCTCTTCGCAGGTCTGTTCATAGGGCTGCATATAAAAAGCCGGAACTTGGTAGGTTTGTCCGCTGCGGGCCGTAAAATTGCCCCACACCTGCACCTCGCCCCAGTCATAGGGGTTGGTGATTTCACCCGGCACTTCAAGGGTAATTTCGAATTTTTCATAAATACCGATGGTTTGAATTTCCTGACGGTCTGGTGTCGGAGTCGGATTATCCTGTGCTTGTGCGGGCCACCATAAGGGGCCAATCGTCATGACAGCAAGCGCCAAAAGTGCCAATGAGAGGTTGAGAGTTCGCATCTGTTTGTTTCGCATGGGAGAAAGTTTAACGAGCGATGGCATTCGTAGCAAGAGGGCATCAACATAGGACGTATCCAAGCAGACAATTTGCAAACTTGCCCACATTACTGACAGTGCTATAATGACAGGTGGTAGAATGACCCATTTTGCACAACTCAGTTAAAGGTAATTTTCACTCCTGTGACCGCGCAAGAGACCTTACCCACATCCGAACTCTATTCGACTCTGCAACGCTATCTTGACCAAAGGCGATTGTTAAGCGAGGTCAGCCGCCGAATTGCCACAAGCGCGGGCCTAGCCGAGACCTTACCCCACATTTTGAACGGCATCTGTCAAGCAACAGGGGCTGCCTCAGCGCGAGTCGTCATGCGCGAAAATGGCGGGACGATTTCTTTTGCCAGCGGGTCGGCAGGAGGTAAATTTGAACTCGCCGATGGCCCCATCTTCAACTATGGGCAAAACCAACTCAGCCCGGTTGATATTCTGGATGTCAGTATCCCCCCAAGTGACCTCGACTTGATCGAATTGACGGGAGAAGTCTCTTCAATTTTGATTTTGCCCTTGCAAGCCCAAAAAATGCAGGTGGGGATATTGTGGGTCGCGTTTGAACAAGCGCATCAAATGGCACAAGATGAACGGGATTTTGTAGAATTGTTGGCGCTGCAAGCCACCATTGCCATTACGAATGCCCGCACCTTTGAAGAGGCCAAGAGTGGTCGGGAACAACTAGCGGCCATCCTTGCCAGCGTCGCCGATGCGATTATTATGGTGGACAAACAGCGCAAAATCCGCGTGTTTAATCCTGCCGCCGAAGCCCTATTCCAAGTCGCCGCCAAAACTGCGGTTGGGCAACCCTTTAAGAATATTATCAAAAGCGAAACCCTGCTCAAATTGGTGTATCCCGACGAACAGAACGACGGGGCCGAGAATATTGTTGAATATGTAGCACCGGATGGACGAATTTTTGCGCCGCACGTTTCGGAAGTAATCGGTGAAAACGGCAATACCGATGGCTGGTTATTGGCAGTGCGAGATGTTAGTCGTTTTAAGCGACTGAACGAAAATATGAGTACCTTTTTGCATACGGTCTCGCATGATTTGCGCTCGCCACTGACCGCCGCCAAAGGTTATTTGGACATGCTACCGATGGTTGGAGAGGTCAACGATAAACAAGAAACCATGATGGGCAAGATTGTCACCAGCATCCAAGATATGACCAATCTGGTCGAGAAGGTATTGGATGCCGGACGGCTTGACCCGATGATGGGCACATACCAACTGCGGCGCGAATCCATTGACCCCTCGGATGTCGTCTCGAAGGTGGTCTCGACGCTTTCGAGTGCAGCCCAGAAAAAACAAATCAACCTGCGTTCGCGTTCGGCCTCGAATATACCCATTATGTATCTTGACGAGATGATGATAGAACGCGCCCTACAAAATTTGGTGGAGAACGCCATCAAATACACCCCAGAAAATGGCGAGGTGGTGGTCGAAGTCGAGATGAAAAACGATACCCTGATCTTTGCTGTGGCCGATAACGGCTTAGGGATTGCTGCGGAAGACCAATCACGCCTCTTTGAACGCGGTGAACGGGTGCGCCGCAAAGAACACAAAGGGATTCGCGGGTCTGGACTGGGCCTCTTTATTGTGCGGAATGTTGCCCAACAGCATGGTGGGGATGCACAAGTCCAAAGCGAAGAGGGCAAAGGTAGCCGTTTTGAGATTCTGATTCCCTTGACCGACGAGAATTTGCGTGGGGGCGGGGATTAGGTTGAGTTGAATAGAACAGTGATTTAAGTCTCATAATGCCAATCCGAGTTCTCTCCGAAACTATCGCCGCCCAAATTGCTGCGGGGGAAGTCGTTGAACGGCCTGCCTCCGTTGTCAAAGAACTGCTCGAAAATTCATTGGATGCCGGGGCCACTAGCATCAATATCGAGATTCGCGGCGCAGGCAGTCGGCTTATACGCATTAGTGATAATGGGCATGGCATCCCGAGCGATGAAATCCCCCTCGCGCTTGAACGACACGCCACCAGCAAAATCAGCACACTAGATGACATCTACAACCTGCATACGCTTGGCTTTCGCGGCGAGGCCCTGCACAGCATCGCCTCGGTTAGCCGCTTGACCTTGACCTCTCGCCACCAAAAAGAAAGCGTCGGGGCGCGGATTTTGGTTGAAGGCGGCAAGGTGTTGGAGGTTCGGCCCGTCGGCGCACCGATTGGCACAATTATCGAGGTGGCTGAGTTATTTTTTAATGTGCCCGCCCGCCGCAAATTCCTCAAAAGTGATGCCACCGAGCGCCGCCATGTCATCGCTCTGGTGAGCCAATATGCGATGGCCTATCCACAGGTGCGCTTCCAATTGACGCTGGATGGCCGCGAAGCCTTTCATAGCACAGGCAGTGGAAACTTGACGGATGTGCTGGTTCAGGCATTGGGCTTAGAGACCTTCCGCGAGATGGTAGAGGTCACGCCTCTGCCCCCCACTCGCCCTGATCTACCGCCGATTGAGGTCTTTGGATTTACGACCACACCCGCCTTGCATCGCGCCAATCGTACGCAGATCACGCTGTTTGTGAATGGGCGGGCCATCAATGACCAGCGACTCACCTTTGCGGTGGTGCAAGCCTATCATACGCTACTGCCTGCTAGTCGCTACCCAGTCAGCGTGTTATTAATTCAAGTGCCACCCGAAGATGTGGATGTCAACGTCCACCCTACCAAAGCTGAAGTCCGGTTTCGTCACCCCGAAGCGGTTTTTACAGCCGTCCAACGGGGGGTACGGCGGGCCGTCATTTCACAGGCGGGAACGGCGGCGATTTACTACTCAGACGATTATGAAGACAGCCCATCGTATCCGGCGGATGGGGATGTGCAGCAAAATCGAGCCGCCAGTTTGCCCCCGCCGCGCCAATATCCGGCCCAGATGGATTTTGATTTTGACACCCCCGCGCCGGGTCGTTATAGCCAACAGCGGCCTGCGGATGAGGTTGAATCGGACTATGGGGTGGATACCGATTCAGATGCCTATGCCTTCTATCCACATTATGAAGCCCCAACTCCGCCGACCATGCGTTCTACCGTCCAGCCAGATGACCCAACCGCAATTCCAGACGGTGCGAGTCGCCCCAAAAAGCCGCGCACCCTGCCAATTTTGCGAGTGGTCGGTCAAATCAGTGCTAGTTACATCGTGGCGGAAGGGCCAGTCGGGATGTATTTGATTGACCAGCACGCCGCCCACGAACGTATTTTATTTGAGCAGTTTTTCGAGCAGTATCAGGCACGTGAATTGACCACGCAGCAGGTCTTGGACGGTGGAAGTGTGAGCTTAAATCCTACCGAGGCGCAATTGCTCGAAGAAATTCAGCCCGTCCTTGCCACGATGGGTTTTGAAATCGAGGCGTTTGGTGTCAATACCTATCGCGTGCGAAGTGTTCCCGCGATTTTGGCTGACCAAGACCCCCATCAAGTGCTGCATCTGCTTTTGCAAGATTCGGAAAGTGGCAAAATCCCCGGCGTGCAAACGATTGAAGATAAAATCCTGCGGCGGGTATGCAAAGCGGCGGCGGTCAAGGCAGGGCAGATTCTCAGCCATACCGAAATGCAGGGGTTGATTCAGCAGTTGGAACGCTGCGAAAATCCACATACCTGCCCACATGGTCGCCCCATCATGATTCATTTGAGCAATAGGCAGTTGGACAAAGAATTTGGGCGCACCTAACTCTCCATGCCCCAATAAAAAAGGCGCACCGATTGATCAGTACGCCTTCTTGTACCATTGCGAAAATCCTATCGGGCTTCGGCGACGGTCAAACTCACCACCACAATATCCATCGCTTTGGATGTTTCGGGGTCGGATTGGAGCAGCAAACCCGCCCCGCCTTCGGTTAAGTTCGAATCGGAGAATGACCCCAAAACGGTATCGTCATAATATAGCCACGCGGTATCACCTTTGACATAGACGCCCAATGAATGAGCGCCCGTGTCCGGCACAGGGGGTTGGCTCACTTCACCGCTCACCAATGGATCACTGGGGCCATCGGGAGTTTCTAGCCATGCCCGATAGCTGCCATCACACTGCATTCCGAAGGCGTAATAGGAGCCAAATTCACCCGCCGCCCGCCAAATCACCCCAATGAGGGAGGCGTCATCGCAAGCGCGAGTCCCAAAGACGACCTCGGCATAATAGTCGCTGGCTTGTACCCCTTCAAAGGGTAGAATCGCCGAACTCTCGCGGTTATACATGCCCACTTGCCCACCCGCCAAATACAATGCCGCGACGGGCTGGCTTAATCCGCTGGGAATGGAACCGGGTTGGGTTAAATCCGGGTTATAAATTAAATCCCCTACTCCCAATTCGCTCAACGGGCCTTCCGATGCACCATCAGCCGTTGTACCCGTATCAGTGCTAGGCTCAATGGTACTGACGACTGTCGTTGAATCCAAGCTCCACACCCGCCAAGAAGTGGCAACATAACCCAAACCGCGCTGTGCCCCTATCGCCAAAACACCATCCACACGTAGAGGCGAAAGGACATCATAGGTGGCGAGTTCTGTGCCATCAAGATACCACGTCACAGAGTTGTTGACCATTAAAACCCCTATAACATGCTGCGATCCCTCATCCAACGCCGCCGGAGCACGTCCCTGTACATCAATATCGCCGGGGTTGCCTGCGGTGATACTGCGTGAACGATAATCACCGGAGCATTGCAGCACATAGGCATAGGTGTCCAACTGTGCGGCGGTCTGGGCATTTGGCGTCAGGCGCGTCAAGAAGAGAAAGGCGCTTTCGGGAATTTGGCAGCTTTCAATGGTGAAACTGACCTCACTGTAAAAGTTATCTATGGAAAGGGCAATCGGCGGAGCAAGGCCAATCCCGGCGTCAGCATTGATGCTGGTGATCTGATAGCCACCATCGGCAGCAGCAAATTCCATCCCTGTAATCGTGCCTTCAGGCCATTGGTCGCTGTCAGTAAAATTGGCGTCATAGACCACCTCAACCAGCGGCAAATCTGTGCCATCGGGGGGGGCAGTTGGGCCGTCGCCCCCTTGTGCAAAAGTCGGGGTTAGCGGCAATAATCCCAAAATTAAGCAGGTACTACTCCACAAAAGAAAGCCTATTTTTCGCATTTGATTTCCTCCGTTGCAGTGACAATGGTTCTACTCGACAAGCGCATCCAAAGTTTGCTTTGCCATCTGTTTAGCCCGCAGCGGGGCATCCCCCACATAGGTACTATAATCCATCAACTGGCGGATGGTATCAGGGGGCAGGTATTGTAACAGGCGCTCATCCCCTGCCAATTGGTCAACTAGTGGATTCGCCGCCCCCTGCGAAATCGCCGACCATGCCGCCAACGAATGTTCACGCAAGACCTCGTGCATCTCTTGGCGATTTGCCCCAGCCTTGCCCAAAGCCATCAATACCCGCTCCACCGCACTGAATCGCCCATAGATCGCTAAATTACGCGCTATGGTGGCCTCATCCACCCGCAGATTCTTAATAATCCGGGTGGCGACGGCAATCATTTCATCCACCGCCAAAAACGATTCTGGCAGAATGGTGCGGCGATTAGCAGAATCATCAAGGGTGCGCTCCAAAATCGAGTGCGAGGCATTTTCCCACGCGACCTGTACCTGTGACACAACCAATCGCCCCAAACTACAAATCTTCTCGGCATTGATGGGATTGCGCTTAAAAGGCATGGCGGATGAGCCGACCTGCTTTGCGCCAAAGGGTTCGGCCATTTCACCAAAGGGGGGCGACTGTAAAATCCGCAAATCGAGCGCGAATTTATAGAGGCTAGATACGACCCCAGCTAGTGCCGTCAGTACCCGCCAATCCTGCTTACGTGGATACGTTTGGGTCGAGACGGGAAAGGCCTCAATTCCGGCGGATTGCATGACTCGCTGTTGGAAATCGTGCATATTCAGGGGTGTGCCCGCCATGAGTTCCTGATAGGAGGCCGACGTACCCACCGCCCCGGTAAAACCCTTACCCCGAATAGCGGCATGAATGCGCTGCAACTCAGCAAAATCTACCAACAAATCCTGAGCATATTGGGACAGCCTATAGCCCACAGTGGTGATTTCGGCAGGTTGGATGTGGGTGTAAGCCATGCAGGGCGTGTCGGCATATATTTCGACTTGTGCCGAAAGCGTCGCAAGTAGTTTTCGCATCGCCTCGATTATTAGCGCAAGACTTTCACGCAGACGAAGGGCATCAGCATTGTCCTCAATATCCATGCTGGTCGCGCCAAGATGGATAATGCCACCGGCGGTTGGGCATTGGCTGGCAAATACACGCACTTCCGCCATCAGGTCGTGATGAATTTCAGCTTCGATGGCGTGCGCTTGGGCCATATCTACATCACTAACATGTGCTCGAAGTTCAGCGACTTGGGACGGGGTGACAAAACCAGCCGGGATTTGCGCCTCGGCCAGCGCGACCCACAATCGCCGCCAAAGCTGACGTTTATAGACCTCACTCCAAATACGGCGCATTTCAGCAGAGCCATAGCGCCAACTAAACGGGGATTGGAATTGTTCAAAGGAGTCGTTCAAGAGCATTACCTTCTAACGCGGACGATTTCGATAAGTTCAAAAATATAGCGGCGTAGCCCATCAGCATAGCCATTCAAAAAATCTTGGGTAACAAGGCGGGCCACATCCCCTGCCCCAGCACGATGCAGCGCTTCAACTTGTGGGCGGAAATCTCGTAGGGAAATGACCATCGTGCCATCCGCACGGGTCATGATTCCCCAACATAGCACTTTCTTCTCGTTATCATCTTTAGCGGTCATAAAGCGGGTCAGCGATGAAGTCGAGGAGACCTGCCCCACATTGCTAAAGACCTCCGTCCCCTTCAGCATATCATTCAAAATATCTATGCGATCAGGGATGCTGCGGAGCATCGGCTGTAATTTCTTGGGGACGCTTGCCAGAATTTTCAGCGTAACCGTACTAAAACTTTCTCCCATTAAGGCCACCTCTTTGTAGCGGGCCATCAGCGCTGAAAACATTTTGAGCATTTCAAGGTAATAGGTGCGGGCCTCGTTAAATTCTTTGGCCGCGCCCTTCTTGTTCCCATTATTTGGGTCGTTGACCTGCAACATCCACGCATACGTTTTTTCGTGCTGGGGGCCAATGTCTGTCCAAGGCGGCAAGGGCCGGAACGTGACCGGAAAAATGCGATCTTGAGGATTGTGCATACTAGCGTCAATCGGGATGAGAAAGGCCGGCACATCCAAATTAAGTTCACGCAAGGCATCCCACATCCCCGCGACGGACTTACGCTGATTGGCACTGCCCAATTCCAAAGTCTCAAGGGCCTGCCGCAGATTTTGGCTCGGCTCGTAATATTGGTTATAGAGTGCCCGATAAAGAATCAGGAAATCATTGATGGTCAGCTTAAGTTCTTGATTCCGTTTGAGCAATAGGCGGCGTAGCTCATTCATTTCGCGCACCAGCGGTAGAGTGACTTCCGCGTTCATCTCAAACGGCTCAACGGCTTCTTTGCGAAGGGGAGTCATAATCGCAGAAGGAGCAACCATTTCGACTTGGGTTGGGCGCAAACTCGGCTTTTCAATCGGCGGTAAATGGTTCATCTTGCGGCGGGTGCTCACAGCCTGATTGGTCAAAATTTCGGCTACCGCCATGCCCCAAATAGCATCAAAGAATATATGGGATTGGTCAAAGACCATGCTCTTGTTGGTGCGGAAAATGGTGAGGGCATGATCGCCAATACCCCGCCGCCCTCGTCGAATTTCAGAGAGAACTTGGGTCGAATCGGCTTCATCCCAATTAATCAGAATCGGGGCATACCGCAGACGTTCCAGTTGATCGGCAATGTCACGGGGCAGACGATTACGGACCCCGCGCTGATGCTGACGGGGAATGACCACAAGGTATTGGTCAAGGGTAGCTTTTTCACGGCCTGCTTTGGCATTGAGGATAGATTGGGCAAAAGCACGAATAGTCTCGGTATCGAGGCGGTGTCCATGATGCTGCACAGGAATCAGGTAATAATCGCCGTGATACTGCACCGCGACTTGGGCCGATTGGAGGGAAATGGGAGTACGGGTATCATTAAATTCACCGGGGTCGAGTATTGCCAAAAGCGACATTTGCTCTTGATAGGCTCTGCGTCGTCCAACCTGCATGGTTTCGTCTTTTTCCCATGCCTGAATAATTTTGTCAATCTGCCCGCCCTTTAGTCTGCTCTCTAAGGATTCCTGCACAAAGATGCGAAATTGGGCTTGGCGGTAAGTCACATAATCCTGAGACAAAGGCGACGGAACACCATAGGGGCGACGCTTGACCCATTCGGAAATAAGATTGCTGCCCGCGCCAATTTTTTCATCGAGCCGATGCAAATGGTTACGTTCATGCCATTCTTGCAGCAGCAGGTCGTCATATAAGAGCATTAAGTCAGACGTGGCAAGAATCCATGTGGCTAAATCGTCGGCCTCGTTGGAAGAAAATCGCTCTTGGCGTGCTGCCTGCTGAAAACCAATCGTTTCACAGGCATGACGGCCTGTATCTTCACGCAGGCCAAACTCCAAATAAAACTGCCATGTGCCATTTGGAAAGGCTTCGCTGGGGTCGCGCCCTACCGCTTGGAGCATCTTGGAATAGCCGCTAATTAGAATTGCCGGGGTGGTATAAAACGTCAAATAGGCGGCACGATCCAAAAATGTCGCCATGCCTTGATTGAGCAGGGCCAGCATTTTGCGGGTCTCGTTTTCATTAACACGGCGGCCCTTGATGTTGGCAAGCTGTGACCAGACCATTGTCACCACGTTACCGGCTGGCAAAATACGCGACACTTCCTCCGCCAATTCAGTGACATCACGCAGATTGAGATGGGTAAACTCCTCAGTCGTGTTCAACACGCTCATGAGTTTACGCATCGTCAAGCGCTGGGCATTTTCTAAATCAGTTCCTGAATCCACAAATTTTTCCTGCTATTGTTCGATTTCTTCATGTGGCGCACGCAGCACCTTTGCCACATCCACTCCCAACATGATAGATGAGCCAACGACTTTGTTGGGGGGTTCGCTGACGCCGGGCGTATAGATCCATGTTCCGGTTAATTCATCCAGATGAACCGTGACCCGTTGTGGTGTATCTTGATAATTCACCAGATGTAACTGATGCGTCCCATCTTTTTCTTCCCACAAGGTTAACAAGATTGGCCCATCGCTTTCCACACGCGGATATAAATCCTGACCAATTGCATCCAACAATGCCGATTGTAAGGCTGGCGGCGGCACAATATATAAAGGCGAATGATTCATCGCTTCCTGTAATTTTAGCCGGACTGCCAACCAGCGCGACAGCCGATGCCGATGGTAAGCCCGCCAACAGATCATCGCACCCTGATTGACACGAATCCGTAATTGGCGAATGTGCGGAATGCGATGGCGCAAGGGTCGCCAGCCTTCCCAAATCGTTTTCGCGGCGGATGGACGGGGTTGACCCAACGCAACCACCCGCCCACCCTGCTCAACAAATTGGGTGAGGCGCTGATCAAGGCCATCTACTTGACCGGGGGGAACAAGCAAAATCTTGACACCTGACCAGTCATCATCGTCACTGACGATACGCAGGGGATAGCCATTTTGAATGAGTGCCTCACACGCAGCAAAAAAGATAGGCGCGATTTTTATCCAATCCCAACGCGCTGCCTCATAGGGATGATAAATGGCAAGCGGGCTAATCGGCACACGCTCACTTAACCATGTATGATGTTCCTCTAGCCAATGGTTCATCGCTCCAATCACCCGGCGTTGGGGTTCATAGCGACTGTGCAGGAGCGAGGTGAATTCATTGCGATGCAGGTAGCCCGTGCCGTTGACGACCATTGGTGCATTGAGAGCAGCCGATTCAGCCATAGCGCGGCTTAACTGCTTGGCGGTTGCCATGCGCTCAACCCCTACCCCATCGCGCTGCGGCAGGGTGGCGACGGGTTTATTGCCGACACGTGACTGCACCGCGCCGATGGTAATGGCGTTTGCCACCACCGAGTTATCTTCTTGGAGACGCGGTAGGGCAAAATCCGGCACGACCATAACATCCTGCACCGAGGCCATGTTTTCAATATCCATACCCATCGCCACATAGCTGTTGCTGGCAATCACATCATAATTGTTTGCAGTGACTATAATGGAAGGGTTGAGGTCACGAGCGGTTTGTGACCAATCGCGGACAGCCGCCACCGCAATATCGGCACGCCAGCGCAAATATTGACGGGTAGCCGAATCGCGGGTATCCAAGACCAGCGGGATTTCCGCGCCATTAAACGCATTGGAATAGGCCCGGCGGCTGTGTTCATCATACGCCCCAATCGGGCCAAGCGGCATTTCAGCAACATCTATACCCGTGCCGCCAACCCATGCGTTATCAAAAAAGATACCGTCCGCCCCCGCCTCGATAATTTTCCGCACCCGCTCACGCACTTCGGCTAACCATGTGGCATTGGAGAGCGAGGTGTAGTAGCGTCCGCGAAAATAGGGGATTTTGCGACCATAGGGGTCGAGCGCGTACCAATCTTTTTCCAAATAGCTGCCTTGATAGACACAATTGGAGGATTGGATATAACCAAAGATTTTCACCCCGGCTTTGTGATAATGGATCACTGCCGAGCGAAACGATTCCCAGTCTTGTTCTTCGATCTCCGGCGGGAAGCCCCAATTGAAAGCAAGGAAAGCCCAATTGAAGCCCATTTGCGCCACCATCTCGGCCCCCTCAATCGAGTGAGCGAGATCATAGATTTTGTCGTCTACGGGTGCGTTCATAAACTTGATACGCAACATGCGCCGCGTACCCGGCCCACCCCACAAATAAATGGGCCTGAAATGACCTAGATTGAGTGAGTCCATCACAGAACGTTTTCGCATATGATTGGCAAATCTCGCTAAAAGGCAAAATTTGCAGTTTGCTAACTGCGCCTCACCGATTACAATATTTTATTGAGTCTAAAAGTGATTGCGTTTTTTCACAAGGAACTGCGAATTTTTGACGAAATTGCATCCAGCAAATTCGGGGATATAAAACTATGGCAAAAGAGTCCACGATAGACAAACAGCGCATTAAAGCAATGAAAGATGGCCGCGACCAAAAGGTACATGAGCATTTTGTGCAGTATGCCCCGGTTTGGTTGGTGACAGAAGAACCTGCGTTGAATATTGACACCCTCTATTTCAACATCGTATTCCATCACCCGCAGTATGGCTGGGTGAACCGCCGTTATGCGTATGATGTGGTGACCGATGTGTTGTATCACAAGGGTCAGCAACTGATAGACGAAGAGAAGGCTCTTGAGATTCAGACCAAAGAGCCGTATATCAAGGCGTCAAGCATCAACTCGGTGCAAGCCTACGGTGGATAGTGAAAGGCCTATTGCCCACAGACACAGGTCGTACAGGGAATAGGCCGCATTTGTTCCAAAAGTTCGGAAAATACCACCAACAGTTGATCTACAATCCGCCCCCAGCTATATTGCTCGGCAACCTCGGCAGCGGTCTCGCTCATTTTGGCGCGATGCTCAGGATTGGTCACGATTTTGCAGATGGCCTCGGCTAGGGCAGCAGGTTCGCGCACTGGTACTAAATACCCTGTTTCGCCGTCCCGCACCAAAAACGCCAGCCCTCCGACCTGTGAAGCGATCACGGGTGTGCCACAGGCCATCGCCTCCAATGCGACCATGCCAAAACTTTCATAATCGGATGGCATAATCAGGGCTTCGGCGGCGTTGTAATAGTACGGTAGAGCGTCCTGATCTTTCGCCCCAATAAAAATCATTGTCTCTTCAAGACCCAAGTCACGACATTTAGTGCGAATGCGCTGCATTTCTTGATGGGCCATATCCGTCGGGTCGCCGCCGATAATCACCATTTTGACGCCTTGCAATGTGGCTGGGGCGTTCGATTTTAGGTATGCCAGTGCCTCACAAATAGTATCCACACCCTTTAGTGGTTCGATACGCCCAACAAACAGCAGCATTTTTTCATGGGGATTTAGGCCAACTTTTTGACGAGCCAATTCCTTCTCCAGAGGATGAAAACGGAGTAAATCTACCCCCGGCGACACGGTTTCGATACGGCGGCGATTGGCCCGGTAGAGCCACAGCATTTGCATCCGTTCGGCGGGGGTGGCCGCAATCAGCCGATCCGCTTGATTGATGATTTCCGTCTCCATCATGACACGCCGATTGGCTTGCAAAGACACTTGGGTTGTGCGTGCGGAGGGCTGACGCGGTGTATCAATGCGTGTTTTCATATGTCCCAGCGTATGAAACATCTGGATAAAGGGTGCTTTCCAAATCTGTTTCAGTTCGTATGCCACCACTCCACTCAACCAATAGTGGCTGTAGATCAAGTCATAATGCAAACCGTTAGAGCGGGCAAAATCAAGCAAGGCATCCCGAAAATCGGAGAGATAGGGATAGACGGCATCAGGATCAAGTACCTCGGTTGGGCCAGCGGGTAGATAAATAAGCCGTGCATTGTCACCCATCGGCACAATCGCCCCAACGGTTTCGGGCGCGTTTTCACGAGTGAAGACATCTACCTTGATACCCCGCCGCCCCATCGCACTGGCAATCTCGCGGACATAGACATTCATGCCACCCGTTTTTTTGCCGCCCAATGAGGCCATCGGTGAGGTGTGGAGGCTTAACATGGCAACGCGACGTGGGAGGTAGCTGCATGTGGTTAATGGAATCAAAAGATCGTTCACGAATGACCCTCAACAACTAATTAGAGGTGGCGGGCACTACGGCATAGGACGCCATGAGCATAAAGACATGGGTATCCACCGCCCCCATGCGATATTTATATTCCTCGTTGCCACGTAGGAAATCAAAACGTTGATAATGGTGCTCAATTGCATATTGAATGAGCCGTCCCAGTAACACAATTCCCGCGCTTATACCGCTGGCGGCTTCAACGTCTAGGCCAGAATTGTAGATTTGTACCTCGTTGTTATAGAGGAAATTCATGTAGGCAGCAGCGTGGCGGCCCTCAACCGTCAGGAAGGCAATTTGCAGCCAACCCCGTTCCATCAACAGCGGAACCAACTGCTTAAAGAAAGTCACATTCTTGGGGTTTTCCAAAAACTGTGCTTTGTCTTCGGACGCTCTCGCCATGAGACGCAAGAAAATGTTGGTTTCAGTCGTTAGATCATGTTCTGGCCCAACAATATACCAATCGGCGGCGCTTTCCTCACTGCGGCGGAGTTTACGGCGGAGTTCATGGCGTTGTTTCTTATCAAGACTTTCGAGGTAAGCATCCCACTCAGAGGGTAATTCGATGACCGGGCAAACTTCTTGGGGTTTGATCTCTACCGAAAGACCATGTTCTTGAAGCATTTGGGGAAAGTATTTCAAGACCGGTGAACCTTCCGGGATATTACATAAGTCAATAAAGTCATAACACGATTGATTTTCATCCACATAAGTCGCTAATGCTTCAAAGACGGCTGATTCATAGTCTTGGTGTACAATCACTTCGAGATAGTCGGTCACATCCACACAACCCACACTGCGAATCGTCCGGCCTGTTTTAACCCGCTGTTCCATAAACCAAGGAGCAAGGCCGACCAATTGATCTTCATCATTGCGTATCGCCAGTACCCACAAATCGCCGGGGTGATAGGCCGTCCACCATGTAGACTGCCATTCCCATGTCAAAAAAATCCGATTGTGATGAACATGGGTCAACAATTCAGACCATTCCGCATGTAAGCTATCAAATGCCGCTGCGGTGGTAAAACATTCGATCTTCAAAATAAGCCCCTCTCATGGATTTTCGGCTATAGGAAGTAGAAGCCTCTTTTATGGATTTACCCACAAGGTTGTCGTCCCGTTCGCAATTCTGCAAAATTCTCAGCCATTCGACAATGGAGCAAATAACTAAAGTCAGCAAACCCAATTCTCACGGACTGCTCCCACTGCAAGCCAAATGTGTTGCACGTTCCTAGTAACCATGCTACACTGCCCACAATAAGAATATAGTTAACGATAGCAAAATTCAGCAAACTCTCATTTCAGAGAGGCGCATCTATGGGCACCACAATTCTAGTTGTTGATGATGATGTAGATAGTCTGAAGTTGATTTCCTTGATGCTCCAACGTCAAGGACATGAAGTCATATCGGCTGATTCGGGGCTACGGGCCATCGAAAAAGCCAGTGCCGAGCAACCCGACCTCATTATTCTGGACGTGATGATGCCAGATATGGATGGGTATCAAGTCTGTCGGCAGCTTCGCAGTGAGAGCCGCACCCGAGATATTCCCATCATCATGTTTACAGCGAAAACATTGATTGATGATAAGGTGGCGGGCTTTGAAGCGGGGGCGGACGATTATCTGACCAAACCCACCCACCCCGCTGAACTGGCCTCACGGGTGAAAGCAGTTTTGGCTCGCAGCATCGCCCGCAAAAAAGAATCGGGTGGCGGTGAAGCCCAAACCACTGTGATTGCCTTACTGGGGACAAAGGGCGGACTTGGCACTAGCACATTGGCAATGAATATTGGGGCACTATTGGCAACCCGTGAAAGAACCATTGTGACCGATTTCCGACTTGGGCAGGGCACACTCGGCTTAGGTTTGGGTCAGGTCAAATCTACCGGACTTGCCAATTTATTAAGCCTTCCCCCCAACGAAATTACTCCTCAAAAGGTTGAGTCGGAACTCGTCGGGCACAAATCAGGAATGCAGTTGTTGCTTTCGACCTCCCGCCCGCGTGAAAACCAAATCAATTTATCCCAAGATGCCGCCGCGTTAATTTTGGGTCATCTCCGCAACCTCGCCACCAACGTCATTGCCGATCTTGGATCAGGCTTAAATCGTCTAAGTGCCCGATTGGTGCGTGAAGTGGATCATGTGATTGTTACGGTTGAACCGAGCCGCATTGCACTCATTATGGCACGTGGGATTTTGCAGGAACTTAAGCAAATAGGCCTTAACCCTGCCAGTATCAGCGTGGTGGTGATTCAACGCGCTCCGTCAAGCACACAAATTCCTTGGCAAGATGCCGAGCAAATTCTCGATCATGAGATTACCGCCATGATTTCCTCAAATCCTGATTTGGCGTTTGAAGCCACCGAAGCAGCAGAACCGATGGTGCTGTACTCGCCGGATTCCATTATGGCAAGCCAGCATGTTAAATTGGTGGAGGAGCTAATCAAGCGGACAAGGGGGGAACTCGCCTAAACACTCAATTTTGAGCCAGCCCTAAATTGTGTGTCACGGATTGCAGTGTTCTTGGCTATAATAAACCACACTGTTAATTTGGTGAGACCGTTTTACGACAATGTATGAAAAAGAGATTTTACAAATAGTTGAATTATTACATCATGCTGTGTATGCCGTTGCGCTGACAGGGGCTGGAATTAGCCGACCATCAGGAATACCTGATTATCGCAGTCCTGATTCGGGATTGTGGTCACGGCACAATCCTTATGAAGTGGGCAGTATTCAAGGGTTTCGTTATCAGCCTGCCCGCTTCTATGACTGGATTCGCCCACTCGCAACCCTGATTCTCAACGCCCAACCCAATCCGGCCCACTTAGCATTGGCACGGTTAGAAACTATTGGCATTCTTAAAAGTGTGATTACTCAAAATATTGATCTTTTACATGGCAGGGCTGGCTCGAAAACGGTGTACGAAGTGCATGGTCATATCCGCGAAGTCACCTGTATTTCTTGTTTCACGATCTATCCGGCCCAAGATTTTTTGCCCCCATTTTTAAATAATGATCAGGCCGATATTCCACGCTGTCCCAAGTGTGGTGGGGTGTTGAAACCAAATGTGATCCTGTTCGGGGAACAGCTTCCGGCTCAAATTTTGCTGCGGGCCGAACAAGATACGCGACGGGCGGACGTGATGATTGTGGCAGGGTCGTCACTGGAAGTTTTTCCAGTGGCGGATTTACCCCGTCGTGTGAAGGAGCATGGGGGCAGTCTGGTGTTGATTAATCTTGAGCCTACAAGTTATGATAAAATGGCAGACGTGGTGATTCATGCCGATGTCGCAGACATCCTCCCGCGAATTGTCAACCAACTGGAAGGTGCGGCTTCATGACCAGCGACCCGCAAATCGCATCCTATTCAAATGATGACCCGGTGCGTAAATATCTTCAATTGATGGCGCGTTATGAACGTCTTATGGAAATAAGCCGTCAATTAAACTCAACGCTCGACGTTGGCACCCTATTGTCACGCATTATTCGAGCCTCGACGGAACTGACGACCACCGAGCAGGCTTCGATCTTGCTGGTTGACCCAAGCAGCGGTGAACTGCGTTTTGAGGCGTCCTCGAATTTAACAGCGGGGGCGATGGCGTCTATGCCTGTGCCGATGGAAGGCAGCCTAGCAGGTTGGGTGGCAACCAACGGCGAACCTGTGCTGGTCGAAGATACCCGCAGTGATAAGCGGTTCTTTAGCAAGGTTGACCAGATTTTGAGCTTTAACACGCGCAGTCTATTGGGTGTGCCGATGATTGTGCATGGCAAAACGATTGGTGTGTTGGAAGCCATCAATAAGGTAGATGATGCCCCGTGGACAGAAGACGACATCAATACGCTCAGTACATTGGCCTCCCAAGCGGCGATTGCGATTGAAAATGCTCGCCTGTTCCAACAAAGCGACTTTATTGCCGAGATGGTACATGAATTGCGTACCCCTCTGGCGGCCCTCAAAGCCAGCACGGTTTTGCTGCTTAAGCCCAATATGCAGGATGACCGCCGCACTGAAATTATCCAGACCATGCAGCGCGAAACCGAACGCCTTAGCCGTCTGGCAACTGATTTCCTTGATTTGGCCCGCTTGGAATCGGGGCGCACTCGCCTTGAAACCGAAGCCTTTGGCATTAAGGAACTGATTGAAGAAAGCCTTGATGTCGTGCGCCACCAAGCCCAAGATCGGCATATCAATCTGTTTGCGCAGGGCGATGAAGTGGCAGTATTGGCGGATCGTGGCAAGATTAAACAAGTGCTGCTGAATTTGCTCACCAACGGCATCAAATATAACCGTGAGGGTGGCGAAATTCACTGCCACATTAAGGCGTTGGTCGAAATCAAATTTGTGCGGATTGCTGTGCAGGATACCGGGTTGGGCATTTCTGAGGAAAATCAGAAGCGCATGTTTGATAAATTCTTCCGCGTGCCGGATACCGCCGGGTATACACAAGGCACAGGTCTTGGTCTAGCCATTGCCAAGCGCATTGTCGAAGCACATGAGGGCAATATGTGGCTGGAAAGCAAATTGGGGGCTGGCTCGACCTTCTTTTTCACCCTACCCCGCACGGAAGTCAAGCCTTTGGAATAACATAGGGGGCTGCCCCATGAGCGATATTCAAAAAAAAGCCCTGAGTTATGCGGATTATCAACAATTTTGCGAAATGCCGGAGAATAGAGACCGGCTTTTTGAATTTATTGATGGGGAAATTATTGAAAAGATGCCCAGTTTTGAACCATCAGAACTCGCCACTGAAATAATCTACTACTTTAAACACTATCTCAAACAAAATCCGATTGGTCGGCTGACCGGCCCCGATGGCAGTTACATCATGAGTGATGACGACGATTCTGATGTCTTTATTCCCGATGTCGGCTATATCTCGAATGAGCGTCTGGGCAAAACACCTGACTGTGAAGTTCCCGTGCCACCTGATCTTGCCGTACAAATCAAATCGCCAACTGACCGACTGCGAGCAATCCGTCGAAAAGCTGAGAAATATCTATCTTACGGGACACGCATGGTATGGGTCATCTTTCCTGAAACCAAGACCATCGAGGTGTATGACATTGAAAGCGAAGACGTTCAGATTTTGGGTATCGGAGATATTCTAAGCGGCGGAAATGTGCTGCCGGGGTTTACGCTGGCGGTGAAAGATATTTTCCCGGCGGAGTAGATCGATATAACGATGAGCCAAACTTTCGACCTCGCTTTGGCATGTGATTTGAAACCCGATACTCCTCAACAAGTCCTCGATACCTTACACTATATGATTCGCAAAGAGAACTATGAATTCCATAATCCTCCAAATCACCCATTTTTCGCAGAACCTAGCTATTGGAAATCATGGTTTACCTATAGCATAAATCTCTTTCCGGGTGAATATGGGGCTGTCTTGAGAAATGCTGAAGTTTACTATGGGTTGCCTAGCGGCGAATTTCCAATGACCCGTATCACCTTCAGTGTCCGAGTTGGTGTACATGATGACGTATTTTACGAAGCAATAGACTTATTCTTAGATTGGCTTGCCGGACATAGTGAGACACAAGGTTTTGTTGGTTACTATCAAGGCAATTATGCAGACCATCCAACCTTGATTTATTTCAAGGACGGCAAGGCATGGATCATGCGGGTAAAAGGCGAGCCTAGCCTCATTACGTTACCAACTGATGACTTTTGATTGAATTTGAACCTTGCTTCTATAAAATTCCTGCGTTGGCAGTCTTGTCTCTTGTTTCCAGCACCAACTTATATCCTCCAAGACATTCAAATGTTGGATAGAGTAATTTTTGTGCCATCTATCCATCCATATCGGACAAAATATACTTTAGTCGAGCCGAGCGATGCCCTATCCTGAGAATATCGAACATCGTAGTCTCAAGCTAAACGATATGAATCAATCAACTCCTCAATACAACTTTCTGGCGATAACCTGTCTTTTCATCAATGTGGCAGCCTGTCTATTGGCTGCGATTGTTTCGCTGGGAATCCTCTTGGGATTGGCCTAAGTTAATCTGAGATCGGAAAAATTCGATCTCAGACACCCCATTGCACAATTAACCTATGTGACCCAAATCAATCTCTCCAACTCAGAAGTTTTTCTACACAGTCTTGGCTGTTTCTAGTGCCGCTTGGATTACTTTTGTTTACGATGTGACAATTTGGGTTTATCATACATTTATTGCTATTAGAGCAATCCATCATCTATAGGCCACTTCGGAGCATCAGTCGGTTCACGACATCAACGCAGCATTGGAGGACAAGATGACCGCACTCGGACAGACATGGACCTATGAGACCCTCGCGCAAGCCAATCGTTCTACACTTGAGCAAATCCTTCGCACTGGAAAACCCCCAGACGTCGAGCAGATGAACGGTTATATCTACTGCGGCTGGAACCATGAATGGGTTGGGACGCTTTCCGGCAGAAAATTTAAGAAGGGCTTCTACAAAAAAGACGACAAAGTGTATGGCTATAATGAACTGGTCGTCCAAGATGGCAAGGGCTATCGCGGTGAATGGCAATCCCGCATGAAAAATGATCGCCCCATCCAAGTTGGCTATTTTCGCACCTCCCTTGTTCAAGATGAGCCGCCCCAAAAACTAAGCCAACCCTATCAACACCTAGCCCATTACAACTACAACATCCCGATGAATAAGGGCTTCAATCTCATTTTTCGGGTCATCCGCGACTTTGTAGTGCTACCCAATGAGGACGACCACAGCCTTGTATTGTGTAAGGCGTATCTCCAATTTTTGCCCCGGCTCAATGTTTTTTACTGCTATTTTCTGCTGGGTCATCGCCAGCCGATTGAATACAAGCCGTGGTAGTGGGTATTCAATTTATTTACCCGTCAACACGTTAGGGGACAGAGATCGCATAAAGGCTAAACATTGCCATTGGAGAGCGCCGCATGGAACCCGACATCATTCTTCAACCGCTCAATTTTCGTAACCTCACCGTTAAAAATCGTGTTTTTCGCTCCAATATCTCAGGCCGCTTTGATAACTATGATGGCTCCGGTAGCCAGACGCGCATTAATTGGGAAGAAAAGTTTGCGCGGGGCGGCGTCGGTGGCATTATTTCGTCATTCGTTCCTGTGTCTATCCGAGGGCGTATTGTGCCCAATTACGCCACCATTGACCGCGATGAACGCATCCCATTTTGGCGCAAACTGGGTGAAAAAGTGCATGAATACGACTGCAAGTTCATTCTGCAACTGAGCCATTCAGGGCGACAGCAAGACATCGGCGGGGTCGAAAATCTCAAACGCAAGCCATTGAGTTCAACAGGCAAAACTGAATCTTTTCATGGCTTTCGCCCACAAGCCATGACCCATGCCGAAATTCAAGAGACCGTGCAGCATTTTGCCGACGGAGCCAGACGTGCCCGCCAAGCCGGATTAGATGGGGTGGAACTACACGGAGCGAACGGCTATCTCATTACCCAATTTCTTAGTTCAGGGGTCAATGACCGGACGGATGAATATGGCGGGGCATTGGAGAATCGAGCGCGGTTTCTGTTGGATATTATTTGGGCCATCCGCCGCGAAGTCGGTAACGATTTTCATTTGCAGGTCAAAATCAGCGCGGTAGATTTCAACGCCGCTGTCATCCCTTGGGAAAAGAAGGGTAACACACTCGAGGACACGCTCCAGATTTGCCGTTGGGTTGAGGAGGCAGGTGCAGATGCCATTCATGTTTCCACAGGCAGTTTATTCCCCCACCCCCGCAATCCGATTGGTGGGCTACCCGCCGAGATGATTGCCCAAACTTATGACAGCATGATTTCAAGTGGTGTGTTTACCTTCCGCAATTTCCTTCTGATGCGCTATCGGTTGCTGCGTCCCATTTTCCGCTTGTTATGGAATCGGCAACGCGGCAAGGTGATTGAAGGAGTCAACCTTGAAGACAGCCGAGCGATCAAAAAACAGGTACAAATACCAGTCCTCTGCACAGGTGGCTTCCAAACCGCCTCGTTTATCCGTCAAGCGATTGACTCAAAAGCTTGTGATGGAGTCAGTATTGCCCGTGCGTTAGTCGCTAATAACGATCTCGTAAAGATCTTTGCGCAAGGCAAGGATCGGCCTGATAAGCCCTGTACCCACTGCAATAAGTGTTTGGCAAACGTGATTGAAAACCCGCTTGGCTGCTACGAAGTGTCCCGCTATGACGGGGATTACGAGGCCATGATCCGTGAAGTCATGTCGGTATTCAGCCCATCCGGATTTGAATAGGAGGTCGTATGGATGCTTCGGCAAAGTTTTATGAACTAACGACGCGTGAAATAAAGTTCAAAAAATGGATGAATGTTTGGGGTGCGTATATCGGCATTGCCCTCATTGGGATAGTGCTAATGGTGGCTCTGGGTTTAAAAGACACGGCCTATCTGGGCAATCCGATTTTTTTTGCGCTGACGATTGGCGGCTTGAGTGGGGCGTTCTACGCCATCCAAACCCTGCGAGATGGTGTGAGAGAAAACGCCTATTTTGCCGACATCCTGATCGGGACAACCCTGTTAGCAGCCCTCATCATGGTGCTCTTCCTGCGCGTGACCGATGACAACTTGACCCAAATAGTGTTGGGAATCGGTGTATTAGTCGGTTTGGGAAGCGCCGCCTCAACTTTAATTTTAGCAGTACCCATTTATGATTATCGCATCGGACGGGGGTTTATTTCGCACGAACCCATTCCTTTTAAACCCGAAAGCCAAGCCGCCCTCACCCCTGCCCAAAAGCGGCTCGGTCAATGGGCGGTGTTGATTGCGGCTATTGGAGCAGTTGCGAGTGGCTTGATTATCGCATTGCAACTGGGTTCATCCGAGGCATGGGGTCGGATTGGCAACCCTCTTTTTGTGGCAGGTAGTGGTATGGCGTTGGTAATGGTCATAGCATCCGGGTTATTTGTGCGATGGCGACCCCGCTGGCGTTTGATGATGGGGGATATGCTGGTGACGGTTCTCGTGACAGGCACCCTCACCCTATTCGTCGCAACAGTCTTTGATTGGACAGGGGATTACTCGAAAACCGCTCAATGGCTACTACTAGGCTTTACAGTCGTGACAATTCTGGTGCGCCTCGCCGCCGAGCAGTCCGTTTTTTCGGGGCTGTATATCCCGTTTTGGTTGTTTCGAGAACTGGAGGCGTTCGCTGAGGTTATTATTGAAGGGCCACTATCAGCAGAAAAACAGTGGAACAGTGACGATGCAAGTGAGGTCGTCACTCCGCAAGCCGTCGCTATGAACGTTGACCGCTATCTTTCGCGTGTCCACTCGCCACGTAAATTGAGCGCGATGATTTCATTGCTCTTTGTGACCTTTCTAAGGCCGCTGTGGGGTCTGCACTTATCTATGTCGCGTATGGGCTATTTAGAACGACGGCAGTTTATCGAATACGTCTTTCGGCAGGGACGTGGCATTTATCGCCCCATGATACAGATTAAACAACTCATTGTATTGGGCTATTATTCCGACCCACGCACCTATCCCCAAGTCGGTTTTGAGCCATTTCCAAAGCGACCGCGCTTCCAAAACCCGATAGTCGCTGACATTCCCATCACCCCAGCAGTCGGGCCAGAAACCACGTTAAATGTCGTGCGTGAACGGGAACACCGCTGCAAAATATGTGTGATTGGCAGCGGAGCGGGTGGTGCAGTTGCCGCAGCACGCTTGGCACAGGCATTCCCCGGTGAAGTAACCATTTTGGAAGCGGGTTCTTATCTCCGCGCATCAGAATTTACCCAATCCGAACCCGATATGATTGCGGCCCTGTACAAAGACGGCGGAATGCAAATCAGCATGGAATTGAACATGCCCGTTTTGCAGGGAGCATGTGTGGGAGGCAGCACGGTTCATAACAACGGCATTTGTTTCGACTTACCAGACAAGGTGGTAGCAAATTGGAAATTGATAGGAGCAAGCCTTGACAGCACAAAATTGAAGGAATCCGCCCAACGTGTTCGTCAGCGGCTCAATATCAAGCCTATTCCGGAGGCCGTAATTGGGCCGGGGTCATTCAAATTTGCCGAGGGTGCAAACCTCTTGAAGCAAAATGGCTTAGATCAAGGGCGCATCAAGAGTGGGCCAGCATGGTTTGAACTGAATTTTGATCGGTGCGTGGGTTGTGGATACTGCAATATTGGTTGTCGTTATGGAAGAAAAATGTCCATGTTGGAGACCTTCATTCCCGACGCCGAGGCACATGGGGCGACAGTGATTGCCAATTGCAAAGCCCTGCGTTTCGACATTCAAGATGGTCGAGCGGTAGGCTTGCGATGTACATTGGACGACCAGCATGATTTCTATGTCCATGCCGATTATTTTGTGGTGGCGTGTGGCACGATTGCTTCATCGCTTTTGTTGCTCAACAGTGGGCTAAAAGGCCCGGTTGGAAAAGGGCTGTCCTTTAACATCGGCGCGGCGGTCAGTGCGGAATTCCCACAGCCCGTGCGTGGTTATGATGGGGTACAGATGTGTGGCTATCTTGAGGCCGACGGGTATATGTTGGAAACACTGTTTAATCCCCCTGCTCTGTTTGCGATGGCGATGCCGGGGTGGTTTATGGAACACTTTCATAACATGCAGCGCTATGCCTATCTTGCCAACGGCGGGGTAATGGTGCCGAGTGCCGCCGTTGGAGAAGTACGTACTCCACTGCCTGTCGTGGGTCGGTATCTCCCCGGATTCAGTTATTCACTTGAAAAGGATACGGCAACATATCAGGCTCTAAAAGACGGTATCCGGCTGATGTCGGAGGTCTATCTGGCGGCAGGTGCAATTCGGGTGATGCCTTCGACCTATGTTGATTTGGAATTTCGGGCGGGCGATGACAGTGCCAAGATCGCCCAGACGATAGAGGACAAAATCCAGCGGGCGGAAGACCTCTATTTTGCATCAGCACATCCACAAGGTGGCAATGCCATCAATCATGACCCCGATAAAGGTGTCATTAATGAAAATCTGCGCTCCCATACGCTGCAAAATGTGTGGGTCAGTGATGCCAGCGTTTTCCCAACATCGGTACAGGTCAACCCACAACTGTCTATTATGACGGTGGCAGACTATGCAGCGGGCATGATGCTTGCCGAAATCAACGGTTGAGGGCAACCAATTCGTGTGGGTCAAAACTTAGCACAAAAACAAGGTGGTCGTGTTGGGTGGGCGAAATCCCTGACCACCAATGCGCCTCCAAGTGATTCTGCTAAGTGAAGGACACTGGTCATGTTTGCCCCTATCGGGTGCTTCTTCGGATGACCAGTTCAGGGTTGAAAATGATTTGTCGATTGGGGAGCGGTTCTTGGTTGATGTCCCCCAACAAGATTTCGAATAGAGCCTCGGCAAGTTCATCGATGGGCTGATGAACTGAGGTAATCCCAAGAAATTGGGCCGTTGGGTCATCATCGTAACCTGTTAGGGCCACGTCGTCGGGTATACGTAAATTCACGCTATCCAGATAGGATTTTGCACCAAACGCCATCAAATCATTGGCACAGACGAGTGCCGTCGGCGGATATCTGGAATTCATGATTTGTTGTGCGGCCATCGCAGCCGAATTTAGGATATTATGTGTGTGAGCAATCCAGCCGTTTTCGATACGGACACCAGCATCACGCATGGCCTCTCGATAACTGGCCTCACGTGCATCACCAAAAGGCCAACCCGACGGCCAACCCAATAGGCCGATACGTTCATGTCCCTGTTCAAATAAATGATCCATCACCAACCGGATGCCTTTTTTGCCATCTACATCTACATAGGCAAAATCAGCATTTTCCAAATACATCCCGCCGAAGGCTGCAAATGGCGCTCGCATAGCGGTCAGACGGGCAATGCGTGGGTCGTTATAGGTTACATCCGAGATGATAAATCCGTCCACCCGGCTGGTCGAAATTAACGACTCATAGACTCGATCCGCATTCTTCTGAGGTTGCACAAATGTCAAAAGATGAAAGTGACGTTCCTCCGCTGCCATCGTGACACGGTAAATAAAACGATCCAGCAAATTATTCATACGGCTGGGGTCGTCCGCGACGTGCCATGAATAGCCCACTACCCCAGTACGGTTCATACGTAAATTTCGGGCCGAAATATTGAGGTGGTATCCCAAAGTTTGCGCTGCTTCCAAGACTTTTTGTCGCGTGGCAGGTTTGATCAATTCGCTATTGTTGAGTGCGTAAGACACCGTGCCTTTGGCGACGCCTGCCAAATCGGCAATATCTATCTGCGTGATCTTCAAAGTGTAATTGAGGGTATCGGCGGCCTCTTGCACACAACGGCGTGTTACCTCGTCTACTGTGTCGTGCTGACTTAAGGCCTGAAACGCAGTCAGCATTGGCACACCTGCTGAATCTGCTACCTCTTTTAATGTCGCCATAGAAGTTCTCCTGCCGTTAGTGGGTGCCTAATATACCAAAATTCGTCGGGGCCAGTTGCTTGACAAACCCATAGTGTGAGTATACACTATTTTTGAGACGTCTCAAAAAAATCATGTACCGATAATTTCCGTGAAAAACTATCGGTAACAATCTAACAACCTAACACTATCATAATCAGTTTAGGAGAAATAAGATTATGAAATTGAAGTTTTCACTACTCTTGGTCGTAGTTGTGGCACTCGCCAGCCTCCACATAGCCCCTACTCGTGGGCAAGATGGCCCATCAGTCCCCGCCGTTCTCACCATGCCAGACCAAATCGCGGAAGGCCGCGACGTCCATATCACCGTGAGCAACAAACCCCCGGCTGACCTTGCGGAAGAACTAGCGGTCTATGAGGCACAGGTCGCCAAATTCCAAGCAATGTATCCCAATGTGACTATCGAAGGCTTGGAATTGGAATATGATCCGATTGCCTATCTTGCATTAGTGGCAGGCGGCCAACTCCCCACACTCTTTAAGACTTACTTCACCGAACCCGAAAAATTCATCGGTCAAAATGCGGTAGCGGATTTGACCACCTATTATGAAGCGACTGGCCTCAACAGCGTATTTAATCCTAATGTCCTTGCGATTGCCAGTCAAGACGGCAAAGTCTACGGAATTCCAGATTTCGCCTATTCACTTGGCTTGGCCTATAACATCCAGATGTTGGCGGATGCAGGTTTTGACGCTCCCCCTGCAACATGGGAAGAACTGGCCGAAATGGCAGTTGCTTTGACCGATCATGACAATGGTGTGGCGGGTTTTGCCTTTATCAATGACGGCTCCGGCGCGACGGGCTGGCATTATACCAATATCGCTTACGGCTTTGGTGCGACCCCCGAAGGCATCATCAAGCCCGAAGGTGACGGCCAGTACAGTGCTCAATTTGGCGAAGGCCCAACGGTTGATGCCCTCAATTTCGTTCATGACCTACGCTGGGAATATGATGTACTGCCCGGCGCAACGCTTGATTGGGGCACGATCACCGAAGCGCTGGCTTCTGAGCGCGTGGCAATGGTGATTTATGCAGGCGACCAATTCGGCTTCATGAACAACCAATTCCCCGATGCCGACCTGAACAAGTTCGGTTACGCTGCGATGCCCGCTGGCCCGAATGGTCGCGTGGCGCTAACAGGTGGTAATTTGTGGATGGTCAACGGCAGCGCTTCTGCCGATGAACAAGAAGCCGCTTTCTACTTCCAAGCATGGCGTCAATTCGACCCCGTTGAATATGAAACCTCGACGATCACCCTTTCAGAACAAGGCCGCGCCATTGGTCAGCCCGTTCTGCCCCTGTACGTGGGTGACTATCAGACTGCGCGTGAGACGTTTGAAGCACAATACAATGTGCTGCCCGTTGAGAACTATGTCGCCTTCAACGACGCAGTTAAGGCTGGCGAAGTGACCTTGCAAGCCGAACCACCCGCCGCTGCGCAGGATTACTATGCGGAATTGGGCGTGCTGGTCAGCGAGATTTTGAGCGATGAAAACAGCGACCCTGAAAGCCGCCTCGCTGAGGTTGCCGAAGAATTCCAAGCCTTCGTGCTTGATCGCTAAGAGATGTCCGAGGTCGGGTAGGAAGGGGTCCTGCCCGACTTTTTTAAGGAGTGCCACTTATGAAACTTACTTACGCTTTGCAAACCACGCGCACAATTACACGACCTTTTTCGGTGCTACCCTATCGTCTCACTCGACATCTCAATGGATATTTGTTCCTACTACCTGCGATTATCGTGTTTGCGCTGGTGGCGTGGTATCCCATTGTGCGGGCCTTCCAGATGAGTTTTCAAGAAGTCAGCCTGATCGGTGAATCTAAGAATGTCGGGTTTGAAAACTATGAACTCATGAAGAAAGACCCTGCTCGTAAAATAATTTTTGAGAACAGCATCGAATTCGCCTCGTGGAGTATTTTATTGGGGTATGCCGTGCCAGTCGTTGTTGCGATTCTGGTGCGAGAAATACGCTTTGGCAAAGGGTTCTTTCGCATTGTTTATTTCTTGCCCAGCGTTGTGCCCGTTTCCATCGCGGTAATTGTGTGGCGTTTTATTTATGACCCTGACTCAGGCATACTAAATGAGTTTTTGGAGATATTTGGCATCAAAGGCCAACTGTGGTTGTATGACCCGAAATTGGCAAAACCATCTATCGTGGCCGTCATGACATGGGGAACGTTCGGTACGACCACCTTGATCTATTTATCTAGCCTGCTTGATATTCCCACTGAATTGTATGAGGCGGCGGAATTGGATGGTGCCTCCCCATTGATGCGAATTCGACATATCACCCTGCCCCATCTTTTCCCCATCATGTCGCTGCTATTCGTGCTGCAAATTTTGGCCGTCGTGCAGGTATTCACCGAACCCTTCTTGTTTACCAAAGGAGGGCCGGGCCGACGCGAGACCTTAACGCCAGTGCTGCATATTTATAACCGCGCTTTTGGGCGGGCCGACATGGGGTATGCAGCGGCATGGAGCGTGGTGTTGGTCATTGTCTTGGTAGCCTTCTCCGCCTTCTATCAAATCGTCAATCGCCGTATCGCCGCTCGGCAAGAAAATTAGGGGAGGCCAAACATGGATCGCGGATTTTTATCCAGTATCGAGTTAAAGACCCCCAAAGGCCGGATTTATTATGGGGTCACAGTTGTCATCCTCACTATCTTAGCCCTGATAGTGTTATTTCCCTTCGTCTATGCTTTCACATCCGGTCTAAAAGGCAGTCTTGAGGTTTTCAACTCTGGCCTCAACCTCATTCCTCAGAAAGCCCAGTGGCACAATTATCGTGACGCATGGGAAGACTTCAAGATGCTGAAGTTGTTCCGCAATTCGTTTATCATTGTCACGATGAGCGTCTTGTTGCGGTTGACAGTTTCAGTTATGGCGGCCTATTCCTTGTCCCAACTCAAGCCATTTGGTCGCCAACTGGTGATGCTGGCATTTCTGCTGACCTTAATGATTCCTAGCATTGCCTATCTCGTGCCCCTATTTGTGACATTGGGGAACCTACCCATTGTGCATAAAAGCATTTTGGACAGCTATTGGGGGCTATGGATACCCTATGCGGCGGATGCCTTTGGGATTTTTGTCCTCAAGAGCTTTTTTGACCGGATTCCACCAGACATCACCGATAGCGCCAAAATTGATGGGGCATCTTCGTTTCAAACATTGATTTATATCATTCTGCCCCTGTCGCGCTCCATCATCATCATTTTGGGCATCCTATCCTTTATGAACATCTGGAAAGATTATCTTCTGCCGCTACTGGTCATTAGTGACCCCGAACGCCAGCCCATCACCGTGCGTCTATTTTATGTCGCCAAAGATTATGGGGTGAATCTGCAAATGGCGGCGGCGTTTATGGCCCTGCTTCCCCCCCTGTTCATTGCCATTTTGATGCAACGTTATCTCAAGGCGGGGTTGACGATGGGCAGTATTAAGGGGTAACTCGGTTGTGATCATTCAACAGCAACCCACTTCTTTGGAGAATAGTGTCATGTCGGTTTTACCCGAACATTTTCATGTCCACCTCAGCCCCATCGCCAATGATGAGGTCGTGATCCAATTCGGTACAGCGCGTTTTTCTGTGCTGACTGATCGCCTCATTCGACTTGAACATCACCCAGACGGAATTTTTGAAGATCGGGCAAGCCAAGCGTTTTGGTATCGGAATCAGCCAGTGCCGGGATTTACTTCACGCTTCAGCGCCAACACTGTCGAAATCGAAACCGCCTATTTGCGACTCGAATACTGTGAGACCGGTGAGCCTTTCGGCATGGATAATCTCACGATCACCCTCAAAGAAACAGGCGTGGTCTGGCATCCCGGTGACAATCCTGAAGGAAATCTAGGTGGCACTACCCGCACGCTGGATTTCATCAACGGCTATACCTCGCTGACACAGGGTTTAATGTCGCGGCAGGGCTGGTCGGTGCTTGATGATTCGACTACCTTTGTTTTTAATGACGACTTTTGGATTGAACCGCGTGCTGTTGGGGGAATAGATTGGTACTTCTTCGGCTATGGGCACGATTACAAAACCTGCCTGCGTGATTACTGTCGTATCAGCGGGCCAATGCCCATGATTCCACGCTGGATTTTGGGGAATTGGTGGAGTCGTTATTGGAACTATACCCAAGCCGACCTTATGCAGTTGATTGAAGATTTTGAAGCCTACCAACTGCCCTTTTCGGTGTGCATCGTGGACATGGATTGGCATCTCACCGAAACAAACAATGGCAGTACGGGTTGGACAGGCTATACATGGAATCGGGAGTTATTCCCCGACCCCGATGGCCTGATTGAATTTTTCCATCGTAAGGGCCTAAAGACAGCACTAAATCTTCATCCCGCCGAGGGTATCCACGACCACGAAACCCAATATCCCGAGATGGCACGGCGTATGGGAATTGACCCTGTCACCAAGCAACCAGTGGCTTTTGATATTGCCGATCCGGAATTTGCCAAAGCCTATTTTGAAGTCCTACATCACCCGTATGAGAAGATGGGCATTGATTTCTGGTGGGTAGATTGGCAGCAGGGGCAAAAATGCTCCCTCCCCGGCCTTGATCCACTATGGTTAATTAACCATCTGCACTTTTATGATCTAGGCCGTGATGGTTCTCGCCGCCCATTTATCTTTTCACGCTGGGGTAATGAAGGCCACCAACGGTATCCTATTGGCTTTTCCGGCGATACCTATCGGACATGGGAGTCACTGCGTTTCCAAACGTACATGACCCCCACCGCGACCAACATCGCTTATGGTTGGTGGAGTCACGATATTGGGGGACATACAGGGGGTATACAGGACAGTGAACTGTTTGTACGCTGGGTGCAGTTTGGCGTGTTCAGCCCGATTATGCGGTTGCATGTGGGCAAAGGTGAATATTATGACCAGCGGCCTTGGGCTTTTGAAGATGCCGAAGTCTTAAAGGTGTTGCGCGAAGCCCTGCAATTACGCCATGCCTTTATCCCTTATCTTTATACAATGGCTCGCCGCGCCCATCAGGACAGTCTCCCTCTAACACAGCCGATGTATTATGAGTATCCCGAAAACGAAGAGGCCTATCACTGTCCACACCAATATTTGTTCGGCACTGAATTAATCGTCGCGCCGTATGTCCATCCTGCCGACCCCGATACCCAACTGAGTCGCCAAGTGGTATGGCTGCCCGAAGGCGATTGGGTTCACTTCTTGAGCGGGGAACATTTCGCCGGAAATCGCTGGCACGCCATTTATGGTAGGCTAGGCGACATCCCATTATTTGCCAAAACCGGCGCGATTCTCCCCCTTGCCGATGGACTCAATGGGGTTAGCAATCCGAGCGAACTGCATATCCATATTTTTGCAGGTGCAGATAACACCTTTACCCTATATGAGGACGATGGCGAGACTACCGCATTTACCGAGGGGCATTTTTGCGAGACCCGTTTTACTCAGCGATGGTCAGACCACAAGCTGGAATTAGTTATAGACGCCCCCTCTGGTGACACGTCACTCATTCCACAGCAGCGGCTTTTCCATTTCCACATTCATGGGGTGGCTGAACGGGTCGAGGTCACTGCAAATGGGCACGCCATTGACCAGAGCTATGATGTAAACACCGAGACCCTCCACCTGACAGCGATTCCACTAGACCGACAAATGAGCCTACAATTGACATTAGAAAGTCCATCGGGTTCCCCACTCTCCCGCCGCGCTCGCAAACGTGAAACCCTGCTCCATCACCTGCGATTTTTTAAGCTGCATACGGGAGTACGCAACCGCGTAGCTGATGAGATAAATGCTATCATAGCCGACCCTGCTCAATTAGCTCCGCATATCATCACGCTGTCAGATTCACAGAGCCGGGTGTTGTTTGAAGTGCTTTGCGAGGCCGGGTTAGATACAATTTCCGACACGGACAAACCCGTACAGGTAGTGATGTGGAACAATACCGAGAATCCCCTTATCACCTATCGCTACCGAGATGCCTATCTCCATTTTGGGTTTTTACGCGCGGCCAATCACATCAACGGCGTATTGCCACGTTTCACGACTCTTACTCCTCCCGTCCATGTGTGGCGACACGGCGCTTATGAGGAGCAGGTACACCGCACCCAATGGCACGCCCAAATTGACTATCTCAATTTATGGACGGCGTCGGAAGGCTATCGAGAGAATACCCCCTGACACAACGGGAGCGCCTTATTATCTATTCGTGAACGAAGGAAACAAATTATGCCTATTTCACGTCGAACATTTTTTAAAGGGGCTGGGGCGCTGCTCATTGGGCAGGCCCTGCATTACAATACGAGCTATGCGTTTTCGACTACTGAACCAAAGGCTGCCCGAAATATGCGCCAAACAGCAGGTCGCCCACTCTTGATGGCTCATTACATGCCGTGGTACCAAACACCAGAGATTAGTTATCGTTGGGGCTGGCATTGGACGATGGATCATTTTAATCCGCGTGTGACAGATGAAAATGGCCGCCCTGAGATCGCTTCCCATTATATGCCGTTGACTGGGCCATATGATTCCAGCGATCCTGATTTGCTCGAATATCAAGTGCTGCTGATGAAACTCAGTGGCATTGATGGAGTGATTGTAGATTGGTATGGGGTCGAAAATTTCCGTGACTATGCCGATCTTAATGATGCCACTATGAAGCTGTTCGAATATATCGAGAAGGCAGGGCTACGTTTTTCCCTATGTTACGAAGACCAGACGGTCATGCACATGGTAGAGAGCGGTCATATTGAGGAAAGCGAACGACTCCCCTTTGGGCAAGCCGATATGACCTTTGCGCAGAAACAGTGGTTCGCAAAAGAAAACTATCCCAAAGCCAATGGTCAGCCATTGTTGTTCACCTTTGGCCCGCAGTATTTTAAGAGTGCCAGTGATTGGGAAACCTTATTTACAGACCTCAAACCACAACCCGCCCTCATTACCCTTGATAAACACAATGTCACCAATGCCCTGTGCAGCTATCCTTGGCCTCCCATGCAAGGCGGTGTTACCTATAACCGTGCTGCCATTGAAGCCTATCTCAATGATTTTTATCGCAAGGCGGCCCGTAAGGATTTTGTGGTGGGCGGGGCTTTCCCCGGCTTCCATGATATTTATGAAGAGGCAGGTGTACGCGACAGCTACGGTTATTTGGATGCTGAGAGCGGGGAGACGTTCCGCTATACCTTGCAAATGGCCCTCGACCAAAACCCCGACATTATCCAACTCATCACGTGGAACGATTATGGCGAGGGGACGATTATCGAGCCTACCGAGGAATTTGGTTATCAATATTTGGCAATGCTGCAAGAGACTCGCCGCACATTCGATGGGGCTGATTTCGTTTTTACCGCTGAACAGTTGGAACTCCCATTGCGCCTACTCAACCTTAGAAAAGCCCATGCAGATGATAGTCAATTAGACGGGGTATTCTCGAAACTCATTGCAGGTGACATCGAAAGTGCTGCCGCCATTCTTGATAGCTATTCCGAGTAGCCAGCCAACGTTTATATTGGCTACCTATTCTACAAACCAACCCCGACGCATTCCCCCTACAATATCCGGGGTTGGTTATGCTTCCGTTGAGTCAATAAGGATTTTACGCTGTTCAAGAGTATCAATAACAGTCTGATACGCCGACTCAATATCTTCACGGTCAGTTGCTTCAAGCGGCGTTAAGGTTGACCCATGCAGTGTCATGGAAGCATGGCGTTTGACGACCTCAAAATCGTCCACACGATACAGCCGTTCCGCGATTGCTTGTAGGGTTTCCAGCAAACGAATCGTTACGGCCACACTAGATTGTCCATATTGGCGCAGTTGATTAAAAGCATCATCCATCAGCCCCTTGAAGCTTGGTGCGTAACAAATCAGGCGTAGTTTGCCGTTTTCATCATAGTGATAGGGAGACGGCAGTTGACGTTCGGCAATTTGGCATAGCGCCGCCCCTAGCCAGTCCAAACAACTCATCGCAGTAAAGGGGTCATTGATGGCAGGCGAAATTGCCCGCAGGCCAACCTCCACCAGTTCATTAAATAAAAACTCAATATCGTAATCCGGTGAACGATGGGTATCCGTCACAAAGGCAATTTCAAGATCAGTCTTAGTTGTTGTCTCAATGGGCTTCTCCGACCAGATTTTTGCCAATGTACCCCCTGCCGAAACAAAGTCCCCGGGGTGATGGCGCACCCATATCACGTAATTGTGGGAGAGAGCAATTTCTGCCAACATCCCAAAGTCAATCAGTCGTAGATAGCCACTGCGTGGACTTCTAATCAACTCAGTAAGCGGGTAAGACAGGTCGGCAATGGTCTGCTCAATGACTGGATATGGTGAATTCAACTGCGACACAGTAGGCTGGGGGAAGTTAGCATGGACGGCATCATGTAGATTGCTGCCTACTCGAGCAATGAGGTTGGGGATTTGAATCGCTTCGGCAGTGTGATGGATGAAGTAAATTAGGACACCAAAACTTAGGACGGCCAATAGAATCCCGACAGTGACAGACAAATGAGGCAGATTGCCATTTTCAGAGTCAGCCACACGGATGGTACGTAAGACTAGAAAACTGTAGATGAAAGTTGCCGTGAAGACGCCAAGCACAATCTGTGTACCGCGATCTCGCATAAAGTTGATAAGCAAGCGGGGGCCGGATTGCGTCGAGGTAAATGACAACGCCACCATCACTATCGAAAACACGACTCCTGCTACGGTAATCATTGACCCGGCAATCGTCGCCAGCAGGAGGCGCTCACCATCAATATCGCCGTCATAAAACAGGCCTAATGCTTCAAGGGTTTTGGTGCTGACACGCCGATCCAGTTCGAGCATGATCGAGGCGAGCAGCATGGCCCCCACCATCATCAATAGTGGGATAAACCAATAGTTATGACGTAGATTCAGCAGATTGATACGTAGGGAATAGCGAATGGATTTCATCATAGTTGTCGTCGCACTGGTATTACAAGACCGTTCTTGTCCGCAGTCTCAATCGCAAGGTCATAGCCCGCATCGGCATGACGCAAAACTCCCATCGCCGGGTCATTAGTCAAAACTCGCTGCAACCGGGCGGCGGCTTGTGGTGTGCCATCTGCCACAATTACCTGCCCCGCATGTTGGCTAAAACCAATTCCCACGCCCCCGCCATGATGAAAACTCACCCATGTCGCGCCGCTGGCAACATTGACCATTAAATTGAGCAAGGGCCAATCGCTGACAGCATCCGTGCCATCCAGCATAGACTCGGTTTCGCGGTTAGGACTGGCAACACTCCCTGTGTCCAGATGATCGCGGCCAATCACAATCGGTGCGCTGACTTCACCTTTTGCAACCAGCTCATTAAAGGCCAGACCTGCTTTGGCGCGTGCCCCCTGCCCTAACCAACAAATGCGGGCGGGCAGTCCTTGAAAAGCCACTCTCTCCTGCGCCTTTTTGATCCAGCGATGCAGGGCTACGTCATTGGGAAATAAATCAAGGATGGCTTGGTCGGTACGATAAATGTCCTGCGGATCGCCGGAAAGAGCCACCCAGCGGAATGGGCCTTTGCCCTCACAAAAGAGGGGGCGGACAAACGCAGGCACAAAACCGGGGAAAGCAAACGCCTCCTCAAATCCGGCATCATAGGCCCGCTGACGGATGTTATTGCCATAATCAAACACTACCGAACCGCGTTTTTGCAAGGCAACCATCGCCTCTACCGAGCGCCGCATGGTCATTAAGCTGGCATCATGATAGGCGGCGGGGTCGGAGGTACGCAATTCAACCGCAGCTTCATAAGGCATATGCGTCGGGACATACATCATCACATCATGGGCAGGTGTCTGGTCGGTGACAATTTCGGGGATAATGTTGCTATTTAAGAGTGTTTCATACAAATCGGAGGCGTTCGCCAATACACCAATACTGATGGCCTCACCACGATTTTTGGCTTCCAGTGCCCGTTGAATCCCCTGCTCCAAATCGGTTGTCCATTCGTCCAGATAACGGGTTTCGATGCGGCGCTGGATACGATGTTCGTCTACTTCCGCAATCAAACACACCCCTTCATTCATCGTCACCGCTAGGGGTTGTGCACCACCCATGCCACCTAGACCCGCCGTGACCGTAAGTGTACCCCGCAATGTGCCGTTAAAATGACGCCGGGCCGCCTCCGCCAGTGTTTCATAGGTTCCCTGCAAAATGCCCTGTGTGCCGATATAAATCCAACTGCCTGCCGTCATTTGCCCGTACATAATAAGACCCTTAGCGGCAAGGGCATCAAAATGTTCTTGAGTGGCCCAATGCGGCACAAGGTTGCTGTTGGCGATGAGGACTCGTGGCGCGTCGGGGGTAGTTTTGAGGACACCGACGGGTTTGCCGCTCTGCACCAGCAGGGTTTCATCATTTTCTAGCAATTGCAGGGTACGGATAATCGCGTCAAAGGCTTCCCAACTGCGGGCGGCCTGTCCCCTGCCCCCATAGACAATCAGGTTCGCGGGGTCTTCGGCCACTTCGGGGTCGAGGTTATTCATCAACATACGCATAGCGGCCTCTTGCAGCCAACCTTTGCATTGCAGTTGCGAACCACGCGGCGCACGGATTACACGGGTCATGTTAATCAAAAACTCCCTGTCGAATCATTTGAACAATTTTTTCAATATCGGGGTTCGGTGGACGGTCTTCGGTCAAACGCGGTACTTGTTGGCGAATGTGGGCATGGGCGCGTTCGACTCCCGCCCCACTTTTCAAAGGCCGCTGATACTCCAACGCCTCTGCCGAACAGAGTAATTCGATGGCGATCACATGAGTCGCCAATTTGACGGCCTGCCATGCTTGATGAGCGGCGGTTGCCCCCATGCTGTTGTAATCTTCCATGCCTGCACTGGTCGGGATGTTATGCACACTTGCCGGAGCAGCAAGGGTCTGAATTTCATTACAGGCGGCGGCAGCAGTATATTGGGCAATCATCAAGCCACTGTGTAACCCCGGTTGGGGGCTAAGATGGGGATTGAGTGGATTTTCGCTATCGGAGGCGCTCAGTAAAAAATACACCCGCCGTTCGCTAATGCCCGCGATATGCGATACGGCAATTTTGAGCGCATCGAGGGCCAGCGCAATCGGCATCCCATGAAAATTGCCCGCGCTGATGATGTCGCCGTTGTCGGGGAACACCAACGGGTTATCAGTCACGGCGCTTAGTTCGCGGTTGACGATGGTCGTCACATACTCCAGCATATCCCATGCCGCACCAAGCACCTGCGGCGTACAGCGCAGTGAATAGGGGTCTTGGACACGCGGATCATCGGTTTTATGGCTGGGGAGAATCGTGCTGCCATCGAGTAGGGTACGCAGGCGATCTGCCACGCGCATTTGCCCCTGCTGTTGGCGAATCATATGCACGCGACCATCCAAAAAGGCATCGGTAGCACGACAGGCATCAATTGAAAGCGCAGCAGCGGTGATGGCTGACGCTAAAAGATGCTCGGTATCCGCAATCAGCAAGGCCGCCATCGCACACATCAGATGCGTGCCATTAATAAGAGCCAATCCTTCTTTAGCATCCAAAACAAGTGGGGTAACACCCGCTTGTTCCAGTGCCTCGCCCCCGCTCATTATTTGGCCTTGAAACCATGCCTCCCCTTCCCCAATCAACACGAGGCTGATATGCGAGAGAGGCGCAAGATCACCACTGGACCCAACCGACCCACGTGAAGGTACGACTGGGGTGATACCCGCGTTTAGCACATTCACGAGTGTCTCAACCACAACGGGTCGGACACCTGAATAGCCCCGGCACAAGCTGGCCGCCATCACCACCATGACAGCGCGTACTACCTCTTCCGGCAGCACATCACCAATACCTGCCGCGTGGCTGCGAATCAGGTTGCGTTGTACCTGTCGGATTTGTTCGGGCTGAATGCGGACACGATTGAGGCTGCCGAAACCCGTGTTGACACCATAGGCCACTTTGCCCTGCGCCACCGTCGTTTTGACCACCTCATGTCCGGCCTCGATTTTTTCACGGGCAGAACGATGCAGCACAACCGTCTGCCCTCGCCGTGCCACACCTATAATGTCGCCAATATGCAGTGACCCGCCATCCAAAATGGTGAAATGTGCTGTGCTGCCCATTTTGAATATAACCCTAATCGCGTGAATACATATGCGTTAGTTCAGCAAGACGTTCGGCATGTTCAACCTTGAGTTGATCCGGCGTATAACGCCACTGCCAATTGCCACTTTCGCTGCTGGGATAATTCATACGGGCTTCGTTGCCCAGACCCAAAATATCCTGCATTGGCACCAGCGCCAAATCTGCCACCGACATCCATGCCAGTCGGATAAAATCCCAATGGGCATCGGCGGGGTCTTTGATATTGGTGTAGCGCGTCGCAAACAACCGTTCCCGTTTGACCGTTTCGGGGTCATCGGTTGTCCCTGTCGTGTCTTTGCGCAGATACCACCCCATAATCGTCTCGTTGTCATGTGTGCCTGTGTAAACGACGGTATTGTTATCATAATTGTGGGGCAGGAAATTGTTAGTGGGGCCAGAGCCAAAACCAAATTGCACAATCCGCATCCCCGGCATATCAAACTGCTTGCGCAGATTTTCGACACCCGGCGTGATAACCCCCAAATTCTCGGCCATCACAGGCACTTGCCCACCCAACGCATTTTTCACCGCCTCAAAGAAATGGGCTTTGGGGCCGTCAATCCAGCGCCCTTTTACAGCAGTAGGTTCGGTGGCGGGAATTTCCCAATAGGCCTCAAATCCCCGGAAGTGGTCAATGCGGATAATATCTACCAGATTCAAGGTGGCCTTCATGCGCTGAATCCACCATTCATAGCCATCTTGGGCCATTACATCCCAACGATACAGCGGATTGCCCCAACGCTGACCAGTGGCACTGAAATAATCCGGGGGGACGCCTGCTACGACCGTCGGTTGGCCGTCTTCATCCAGATAAAACAGATGGGGGTTGGCCCACGCATCGGCGCTGTCATGGGCAACAAAAATCGGCACATCCCCGACAATCTGAATACCTTTGGAATTGGCGGCATGTTTGACATCACGCCATTGTTCAAAGAACAACCATTGAACAAATTTCTGATACCCGATTGCGTCCGCAAGGCGCGTTTGGGCAGCTTCAAGTGCATCGGGTTCGCGGCGGATGAGTTCAGTCGGCCATTCGACCCAAGGACCACCACCATAATCCAGCTTGAGGGCCATAAATAAAGCATAGTCGTTCAGCCAACTGGCTTCGCGTTGGATAAATTCATCATACATGCGGCGGACACGATGCCCATCCGTTTTGAATTTTTCATAGGCTCGTTTTAGGCGTTCGGTCTTATAGGCAATCACCGGACCAAAATTGACCCGTTCGTGGCTAAAAGCGGGGTCGGGCACAACATCGTTAGCTGTCAGGAGGCCCTCTTCAACCAAACGATCTAGATTAATTAACATGGGGTTGCCAGCAAATGCTGAAAAACATTGATAGGGTGAATCCCCGTACCCGGTGGGGCCGAGGGGTAAAACTTGCCAGATGGATTGCTTGCTTGCGACGAGGAAATCAATAAAAATGTAGGCGGCCTCCCCCAAATCACCAATGCCATGTCGTCCGGGGAGCGAAGTGGGATGCAGCAAGACACCGCTTGCTCGCTTAAATGCCATGTTTTTGAATATTCTCCTGCTACCTAAATCTCTCAAACTGGAAAAACGCCTCTAGCGTATATCAGGTAGTCAAAAATTTCCACAATACGTTTTTCCGCGTCCAACCTGTTAAAATGGATGCGCTTATTGATACATGCTGGGAGGAGATAATTTCTATCCAATGAAACACTCTTTACGCCATCTTGCTGCATTCTTGTTGAGTTTTGCCATCCTGATTACCCCGGTTGTAATGACCAGCCCACGCGCGTTTTCACAAGACATTCCCTTACTTAAGATCGGCGAGGTACAGGGCGTAGTAACCGATGATGAAGCCGAACCCCAGACCTTTAAATCGCCCTACAACAATGACCGTGTGCAGGTACAGGGCATTGTCACCAATCTGATGATGATTGACACCAGCGGACGCCAGTTAAACCTATTTTTCTTGCAAGAGACACCCGAAAACAGCGACGCCGACCCCAACACTTCAGATGCCATTCAGGTCTTAATCGGGGCGAAAACTGCTTTTGATGATTACACGCCTGTACTGGGAGACATCATTACAGTAGAAGGCAAGGTTGAAGAATTTTATGAGATGACCCGCCTGCGCGAAATTACCCTCGTAAGCGTGGATGGCGCGGTTGAAGATTTGAACACCGCCGTTCCCGCCGTCGAATACAATCCTACAGGTGGAGCGCTAACGGTTGCCCAGATGAGCGAACGACTTGAATCTATGCGGGTGTTTGTGCCGGAAATGAGTTACGTCATTTCAGGGACACATCTGTATAGTTCCAGCAACGACAGCGAAGTCTATGTAATGCATGCGGATGCGCCAGTGGCCCAACGCGAAAATCTCTATGAGCGGCGTGTGTTCCGTGACACCGAAGCCCTTGACGATGGTGTGGGTAATGACAACTCCTATCGTATCTCGGTGGAGGCCAACATCCTCAAAGGGTTGGCTTATGATTACAATGTCAATCTACCCCCCTATTCGACCTATGAGGTTTTCACCAGCCCGCTCACCGGAAATTTGGTGTATGCCTTCGCTCGCTATACCATGCAAATTGATACCCTGCCTGAAGTGCAAGCCGGAGTCGCGCCCGACCAGAATACGCCTATTGTCGCCGCTGATTCCACGACCCAATTTACGGTAGCGACGTTTAATGTCGAAAACCTCTACGATTTTTACAACGACCCTTTCGACATCAATGACAATCCTGAAAATCTGGCCTTTAACTATGTGCCACGCACGCTCGAAGCCTATCAAACCCATATCACCAAATTGGCCCGTCAAATTGTGGAAGCGATGCACTCGCCCGACATCATCGCTTTGCAAGAAGTCGAAGATCAGGATGTGTGTATCAGCGGCTTGATTTATGGTACATGCAGCGGGGACACCGATAATGCCAATGGCCTGCCAGATGTGTTGGAAGATTTGAGCATCGAAATTGCCCATCTGACCAACAGCGCCATCATTTACATGCCTGCGATTGATCGGGACAGCGCCGATACTCGTGGCATTACACAGGCATTTCTCTATCGGACTGACCGCGTAACCATGCCCATTGCGCCGGAAGACCCCATTCTTGGCCCACGTCCTGACGACCCGAACGCCGATAAATTCCCGATGAATCAGGAAATCAGCAATCCAAAATCGTTAAGCCGCATGTTTGCGATTGGCACACCCCAATATGATCGTGCGCCGCTGGTGGGCTTGTTCCATATTTTCCCCGAAGGCATGACCTCACCAGAATCGCCATATATTGAAGTGTATGTCTCGGCGAACCACTTCATCAGCAACCCCGATGCCAGCAATGTCCTGCGTGAAGGGCAAGCGGCCTATAACATCGAATTGGCACAAAGCATATTGGCGGTTAACCCCGATGCCTATTACGTCGTGGCAGGCGACCTCAACAACTACCCCTATTCGTCGGAAGTCAGTCTGTTTGATGCGATGTTTAATAATTTGTGGGATGAAATCCCCGCCGTGTCGCGCTATACCTACATCTATCAGGGTCAAACCCAAACCCTCGACCAGATTTTGGTGACACCCGCGCTGGCGAATTTATTGGCATCGGTTGGGGTGGCCCATGTTAATTCGGATTATCCGTACCACTTCAGCGAAGATGCAACCAGCCTTTATGCGGTGACTGACCACGACCCCGTTGTGGCGACCTTCAATTTCCCAACCGAGTAATCCTCTATAAATAAAAAGGGCAGGATTTTTACCCCCTGCCCCTCTACTCTATTCATCAAAATCGGCTTGTAGCTCAAAATGGATTATGGACGTTTCGTTCACATCCTCGAAAAGTGGAATCCCGAGGGTATCGGCAAGCAGGCGTACTGGAAACTCAAAGTCGGTTGAGAGTTCCACGCGCCGCAGCGAATAGTCATCGAGTGAAATATAGCGCCGGACAAGTAGTGTGTCATCACTTGGAAACCCTGCCAATGTTGTCGCCAAAAAATCCACAACTTCGCCGTAGGTCAGTCCATATGCGGCAAAATCTATCCCATCAAACAAAAGATGGATCAGAAATTCCGCCAATAGCCGACCAACGAAGTCATTGCTAAAAAGTGCTTGGAGGGGAATCTCACTCTGAAAAACCGCACATGAATCAGTGGATTTTGTGCTGGTGACGCGAGACAGGTTGCTATTGGCAGCAAGGAGACTTAGCCACAAATCGGTTATCACATTTTCTGCAAACTGAATTGATGTTATCGCTGTGTTGCTAGAGATGCTCAGATCACCCGCGATAACCCCTAGCAGGAGATCGGTCTCGGTTCTTGAAACCGAGGTGCAACAGACAAACGGGTAAAGTTTCAGACTGAGCATTTGTAAGTTTGGGAAAATGCTTCCAGCTTCAGTAGTATTCAGGAGGAGTTTGAGGGGTAGCACATCTTTTTCACGTAGTTGTTCCGCTAAAGAGTTCGCCTGTGTCTCGCTGAAATCTCCGGAGATTTGCCCTTGCCCGCCAGTAATAGCATTTTGAATGGTAGGTGCAGAAATGACTATCCCATCGAGCACAATTGCCAACCGATCACCAATATGCTGTGCCGTGTAATCGGCGAAAATCTGTTGGCCTGCGGGGGTTAAGGTAAACGAAATCACCCAAGTTCCAAAACTCGTGACTTCAGCCCAAGCATCGGCAAGTTCATCCCCGGTCATAATACTATGAAACGGCGGGCCATCTGTTTGACCATTACCGCCAATGCCGGGGTTTTCGGGAGAGCATAACCCATTGAGATACCCAAACGTAATCTGCACATCGGTCAAGACGCACGCCCCATCGGTCACATCCATTGGTGTCTCGGAAAAATCTACAAATTCGAGAAGTACACCCCCTCGTGCGGTCAAATCGGAAACAAGTGATTCCGGCACAGGGGATATGGGAACTTCGACGACAAGTTGATTTTGGGCAATTTGTACCGACGCATTGGCGAATCCGAGAGTCGCTAAACGCCGCGACAAAATATCGCGGGCCTGTTGTTTGGTTGTTTCCTCAACCCTCTCGCCTAAGATGTCAAATAGCAACCGGGTCCCCTGTTTGACCTCAAAATGAGTGATACCGTCGCCCTGTGCTGAGAATTCAATAGGGTCAGGCAAATCAATCAAGCCACTGAACGCCAAATCTTCAATAGCCAGCGTTGTCGTATCCAGCATTTTCGCGGCATGGGCTTCAAGGATGGCACAATCTTCGGGTGGGAGGTCGCAATCACCGCCTTGTGCTTGGGCTGGCAATGACCAGTGACTACCGACAATGATTGCGATTATCAACAGGGGTATCACGGATTTTTTCATGTTGATCGCTCCCACCCTAAACCATGCTAAAGAATCTTGCTTAGGAATAACTTTGTCCTGTCATGCTGGGGGTTATCAAATAGATTATCGGGGGTGTTTTCCTCGATAATCATGCCACTATCCATAAAGATGGTACGGTCAGAGGCGGCCCGCGCAAAGCCCATTTCATGCGAGACAACCACCATCGTCATGCCACCAAACGCGAGGGCCATCATGACGTCCAATACTTCATTAATCATTTCGGGGTCAAGCGCGGAGGTTGGTTCATCAAACAACATGATTTTGGGATCCATCGCCAATGCTCGTGCAATCGCCACACGCTGCTGCTGACCTCCCGAAAGCTGACTGGGATGGACATCGGCCTTATCGGGAATCCCCACCCGCCCTAACAGCTCCATCGCTTTTTCTTTGGAGGCAGTATTGGCACGTTTCCGCACCACTCGTTGCGCCAGCATGATATTTTCCAGCACGGTGAGATGGGGAAACAGATTAAAACTTTGGAACACCATGCCGACCTCGGCCCGGATGCGGTTGATATTTTTCGCGCCGTGCAGCGGGATGCCGTCTACCACAATATCACCCCGATCAAAAGTCTCAAGGCGATTAATGCAGCGCAGCAGGGTACTTTTACCCGAACCGCTTGGCCCGATAACCGTCACCACCTCACCTGTGCGAATATCTAACGAGACATCACGCAGGGCATGAACTACGCCGCGTGGAGTGCGAAATTGCTTATGTATATTCCGAATCTGGATAATCACATCGCCAATTTGTTTATCTTTTTTGGTTGGTGAAGTCATGGCTAACCTTCCTCAGGGCAATCGGGACCGGCGTTCAACCGCACGCACCATCAGCGAGAGGCTTAACGTCATCACAATGTAAAAAATGGCGACGGCATTATAGGCCGGAATCGCTTGGAATGTGCGTGTACTATAGAGACGCCCCTGCTGCAACAATTCGGGCAGGGCCAAAATTGCAATCAGGGATGAGTCCTTGAGCATGGCAATAAAGTCATTGCCCAGTGGGGGTAACACGGTACGAATCGCTTGGGGTAAAATCACATGCCGCATGGATTGGAAATAGGACATGCCCAAACTGCGTGCCGCCTCGGTTTGCCCTCTGGACACCGATTGAATCCCGGCGCGAAACACTTCGGCCAGAAACGCCCCATAGCCCACTGCCAAACCGATCACGGCTTCGGCAAGGAAGGACTCGTTGCCCAAGACCTGTACTTCAATCTTGGTCAAGGTATCATAAATTGGATGGGTAATCTCCCCGACAACACCTGTCGCATCACGCATTTGCGGGCTAACCACAAAGGCGAAGTAGAGCAAAATCACCAACAATGGTACACCACGTACCAATTCGACATAAAACGTCGAGAGATGATAGAGAATGGGATTGGAAGAAACACGGAACAGGCCCATCAACAAGCCAATCAACAAGGCCAAACTAAACGCCGACAGTGTGACAATAATGGTTAACCAAATGCCCGCATTACAACCACGTGGGTTATTGAGAGCGCAAGTCTTATAAGTACGGGCAGTGGTCGAATAAATGTCGCTTTTACGCAGCGTAACAATCTTTTCCGGCACGGTTTCAATCGTGATCCCGCTGTCGTTATCCGCGATAATGCGTCCCGCCACTGTACTGTCATTCATCGTGATGGTCACTTCACAGGCAATCGCGTCCGTCGCCGTGCAGCCATCCGGATTGCGTATTTCTTCTTTGATGTCGCGGCGCTCAAATTCAGTCGCCTCGGCATCGCCCTCCAAAATAATATCGTATTGGCTGGCGGATTCCGTGCTGAGTCGGCCTGAAAAAGTTTCGCCGCTGACGGAGACAATCGTCCCCTCATAATCTTGGCAGCGCGGGTCTCCAGAGCGGTCACATGTCACTGTACCAACTTCCATATTGATGATACGACTGCGCGAAATCTGTACCGTCTGCTGCTCAACCGTCCGCACCTGAACTTCTTTATCATCATCCCCACGCAGTTCCGTCCCAATGATCTTTTCAGGATAGACAACGTAAGTCACCGGGGTCGGGACACAATCGGGCGCAGCATTGGGCGGGCACTCCAATGTTCCTTCACGGCGCGACAGGATACGATTGGGTCGTATGGTGATTTCATAACCATCTTCTAAATGCCGAATCCGCGCATCGGCCCGCACACGAATGCCCTGACGCAGGCTATAGGGGCGATTAAACGTGATAATTTGGCCGCTGAGTGATTCACAGTCTGGCACAGCGATAACATCACAAGCCAACACCCCCTCTTCCTCGCTCAAAATGTCATTCGGCGCGACAACGGTCTGTACGCCATCCGCCAAAGTTACCCGAACGAGCGGCCCAACCACCCCGGTGCGTAACCCTTTCGTTTCCACCGTCCCGTTCGGTGATTCACGGTTGGCGTTTTCAAAATCTTGATAGGTGACGACTACTCCGCGCTGACTGAGACACCCTTCCGCTGCGTCTTCGGGGCAATTGATTACGCCGTCTTCTTGTGAAACGACCTGTTGAATTGGAACGGTCACGGAGATGTCATCTAAGCCGCGTACCCGCACCGTTTCGCTGACCAGTAGAACTTCCGTCTTGACCTCGTAAACAACATCATAGAGTTCATCCGTGTTGACTTCAGGGCGATCGGCTAACCAGTCCAGAATATCCCGATCATTTTGGTCATTTAGCATATCAAATCCGACCCAAAAAATGAGCAGGAACAGCAACACAGCCCACCATGGAACTCGGCGAGCCATACCAAGCAGCAAGTCGGGAACAGTCGGAGGTTCTTGAATTAACTCAGGGACGGGTGGCGGCACATTTGCCTTCGTGGATTGACCCATCTTTCTTTCCTTCAGAAATTTATTAAGTAAACAATAGGCGGGTTGTTCACCCGCCCGGTAAATCTGTTTATTGAAACTCCACCCAACTAGCAGAAAAACTAGTTGGCTTCGGCTGTCGCATCGGGAGCAACGTCCGAAGCAGCTTCACAGAAGAGCCAGTCTTCACCTTCCAGCACAAAATGAGCAGGTTCAGGGAAGATATCACTGGCCGCAACTTCAGCCCCTTCGAGCAAGAGAGACCCGCCAACAGCCACTTCAGCAGTATCGCCATCAACCGTTACCGTATATTCGAGGCCAGAAAGATCAACATTCAAGCCAGTAAATTGGGCCAAATCCTCAGCGGTTGGCAGTTCACCGTCGGCACAAGCAACTTCAGCAATGGCTTCGGCGTCACCCGCGAAGGTAGCCGTCAAAACATAATTGAGGACAGAAGCGGGATCAGTGGTATCGAGCAGTACCACACCCGTACCACCTTCTTGGAAGTCTTCACTGGGCAGGGTGCCAAAATAGCTTTCAAAGATGGTGGCATAGGTGCCATCAGCAATGACATTCACCAATGAGGCATTCACCGCATCCAATAATTCTGGGAAATCGGGGCGAATGGCAATACCATAGAATTCATCTGTCAAAGTTTCGCCAACCGTTGTTAGGTTTAGATCGGGGTTGTTGGCAATGATGTCGGCGGAAGTGGGAGCATCTACGATCACCGCGTCAATTTCTTCATTGCCCAACGCTTGGAAGGCGAGGGTCGCTTCGTCAAAACGCACGACTTCAACGCCGGGGATTTCGGTAGCAAAGGTATCACCCGTTGTTCCGGTTTGTACGCCAACGCGCAGGCCTGCCAGATCGTCGGGGGTCGCTACGTTTTCGGCATCAGCGGCACGCACGGAAATGATTTGGCCCGCGAGGAAATAGGGATTGGAAAAATCCACCTCTTCTTCACGTTCGGGGGTAATGGTCGCAGCCGAGATGACCGCATCAAATTCACCGCTGGCAAGTGCCGTGAAAATGCCGTCCCATTTGGTATTGACCCATTCAATTTCAAAACCAGCATCGGCGGCAATCGCATCCATTAGTTCCACATCGAAGCCAATAATATTGTCTTCTTCATCTACCGATTCAAAAGGCGGATATTCAGCATTTGTCCCAACCTTGATGGTCTGGCCTTCCACCTGTGAACGGGTGGCACGTTCCGCCGTCGGTTGGGAAGTCGCAGCGACTGGCAGAGCCATCACCAGCAGCAAGGCAACCGTTAGCAAGATCAAAAATTTCTTTCCGTAACGCATTTTCAAATTCTCCTCAGTTTCAGTCTGAAACTCATGGTTCTAAGCATGGATGAGTTTAAGCAGGACTGTCCCTCATGTCAAATTCATTCGTTATGACAGTTCACCTAACTTACCCCTTGAAAAGCGCTACCCTATTTGAGCTATACTTCAGCGGCGCATTTCAACAACTTTTGAGCCATGTCCCCATTGGTATATTCCAATACAGCAACAGGAAGGGATATTAAGCTAGGCAATGAGTGTCTTGGAAGTACGACGTAAGCGTAGAATTCGTTGGGGGGTCTGGCTGCCCGTTTTGGCGGTGTTGACCTTAGCCCTCGTCGCATGTCTGCTGGCAATCGTCAGCACGTTAATCTCGGAAGAAGAAAAAACCACCAGCGACGGCAATACCCTTATCTACGGGTTAACCCTAAACCCCAGTGGTATTGATCCGCATTACAATCGCTCGGCGGAACTGGGTATTCCACTCTACAGCGTCTATGACACCCTTATCTATCGTCACCCCCAAACCCGTGAATTTGTGGAAGGCTTGGCGCAACGTTGGGAAATCAGCCCCGATGGACTGACGTATACCTTTTATCTGCGGCAGAACGTCACATTTCACGATAGCACAGCCTTTGATGCCAATGCGGTGGGTGTCACCTTTGACCGAATCGCTAATCAGCAGTATCCAGATTGGCGGCCCGGCAAGGCGCTGGATTTGATTGGGCCGTTTTACAATGGCTATAAAATTGTGGACAGCTACACGTTCCAAGTATTGTTGACTACGCCCTATGCCCCCCTGCTGGATGCCCTCAGTCAGCCCTATTGGGGGATCGCCAGCCCAACCGCCCTTGCCAATTGGTCAGTGGATACCTACCAATGGCATCAGGTAGGCACAGGACCATATAAGTTGGTTGAAGTCATCCCGGGAGACCGCATAATACTCGAACGGAATGAGGATTATGCGTGGGGGCCGATTTTCTATGCACCCCAATCAGACCGTTCAATTGATCGGATTGAATTCCGATTTTTTGACAAAGACCCTGCCAGTCGTCGTATCGCCCTCGAAGCCGGGGACGTGGATATTGTCGGCGAACTGCCCCCCACTGACGCCGAGGCGCTCCTGAGTGACCAAGAAATCCAAATTTTTGAACAGGCCATCCCCGGTCAACCCCTTCAATTTTATTTCAACACCTCCCGCCCACTGGTGAATGACCAACGTTTTCGACAGGCCCTGCTCCATGCTACTAATCGTGCGGCCATTGTCGATACCGTGTTCTTCCGTGACCTTTCACCCGTTGCCTATGGCCCATTAGCCGCTGCTTCGCCCTATTACAATTCGGCAGTTGCGGAAATGTATCCCAATAATTTGCAGCGCACCCGTGAACTATTCGAGCAAATCGGCCTTGTGGATTCCGACGACGACGGCATTCTCGAATTCAACACCCAGCCTGTGAAACTAAAAATCGCTATCGGCAATTGGGGCTTCTTGCCAGAGGTGGCCGCCTTAATTCAAAGTCAGTGGCGTGAAATCGGTATCGAGGTGGAAATTAATCAGGTGGCAGGGTTCACCGCCCTTCAAGAAGTCGCAACCAGCGGTGACTATGATCTCTTGAGTTTTGAAGATTTTGGTCTTGACCCCAATATCCTCAATCCGGCCTATCTCTCAATTAGCCCGACCAATTATACGCATTATGTGGATGCGGAATTGGATGGATGGCTAACGCAGGCCCTTTCAGTAGATGAATCCACGCGCGTGACGCTCTATAACCAGATTCAACAGCGCATTATGGATCAAGCCCTTATCCTGCCCATCCGCGATTATGTCAATTTGATCGGCTGGTCAGCGCGATTGGAGGGGTTGATTTATACAGGGCAGGGGTGGTGGCCCTTGCTGAATAATGTGCAGGTAAAGGTCGAATAATCTGCTATGACCAAAGGCCGTTTGCTGACGATTGTCCAACTCTCGGTACGTGGTTTATTGCGAGGGGTGCTGGTCATGTGGACGGCGGTGACTCTCGTTTTTGTAGCGGTGCGGGTGCTGCCGGGGGATGCAATTTCGGCTGAGTTGCTGCCTGCCGGGGCATCCAACGCCCAAATTGAGGCTGAAAAAGAGAAACTAGGCTTAAATGACCCCCTGCCTCAACAATATCTCAGCTATATCGTGGATATATTGCACGGCGACTTAGGCCAATCCCTGCGCTATCGGGATGCAGTAATACATAGCATCCAAGACCGCATTGGCCCAACTTTCGCACTTGGTATGGCCGCGTTTGCGGTGATGCTGCTGACGGGAGGCGTTTTAGGGGTCGCCAGTATTGAAACTAGTCCGCCCCCTCTGCGTTTTTTAAGCCGAGGGATGATCGCCTTTTCCCAATCTGTGCCAATCTACATTACAGCGATAGTGGCGGTGTTTATTTTCAGCCTTGAACTAGACCTCCTGCCATCGGTGGGGTCGGATACGCCGCGTCATTTAATTTTGCCAGCGCTGGTATTGGGGTTTCACACATCGGGGGCGATGGCACGGGTGTTGAGTGCCAGCCTGACCGATGCCTTTCAGCAACCATTTATGCTAACCGCCCGTGCGAAAGGACTCCCGCCGATTGATTTGTTCGATCATGCACTACGGGTAGCCCTCTTGCCTGTTTTGCGAGTGGTGGCCCTGCAAACCGGATTTTTATTGGGAGGGACGGTGATCATTGAGGGGCTATTTGTGCGACGTGGCTTGGGCAGTCTACTGTTTCAATCAGTGCTTGACCGCGACTACCCGATGGTGCAGGCGTTGGCTTTGCTGGCGGCAATGGTCTATTTGCTGGCTAATGGACTTGCCCGATTAGGCCAGCGGTTGATTGACCCCCGTTTGAGCACTCACTTTGCTGAATTTGCCTAATTATTTCATGCCTCCCCTGCGTGTCAATTTTGGATTATGGCTGCCCATTGTTATCCTAGCCGGATTCGTATTGATTGCCCCTCAACTCACCAATCATGACCCCCTAAAACCGAACTCAGGAGATGAACTTGCCTCCTCATCTGATAAATATTGGCTTGGCACGGATTATCTGGGGCGTGATGTATTTAGCCGATTGATGGTCGGAGGTCAGCGCACCCTCAGCGCGGCCTTTATCGCCACTGGGGTTGCCATTGCTGGCGGCTTGCTGCTGGGGGGGGTATTGATAATCGCCCCTGCGCCAATCCGTTGGTTGCTCTCAATCTTGCTGGATGCCCTCCTCGCTTTCCCCTCCATTTTGACCGCATTAGTGATCTTGACGGCCCTTGAACCGAGCCTATGGACATTGGCGCTTGCGTTGGGAATCGCCGCCATTCCCCTCTATGCCCAAGTCGCGGCGGATGCCCTACGCGCCACTTTGACCCAGCCATTTATTGAGGGCGCACGTAGCATTGGCGCATCACGATTGTACATTTTACGGCGGCACATCATCCCTACCGCCCTGCCTGCCCTTGCCGCTTTTGGATCAGTGATTTTTAGCTGGTCATTGATTTATCAGGCCGCGCTGACCTTTTTGGGCTTGGGGGGAGATATTTCACAGCCGGATTGGGGCACAATGCTGGCACAGGGGTATCGTACCATCCGTGAAACACCTCTCTTGGTCATCGCGCCGGGAGGAATGCTCATGATTTGTGTGTTGTTGGCAAATTGGTTCGCGGATACGATTGGCAAATCACCCTCACGGTGAGATTTCAAAAGTCACTATTTTACTATTGATTCTTCCTCTCCAAACGCCCTGATCTTGGAACATTGGAGTCGCGGTTGGGGTTGATCCATCGGGAGCAGTAGCAGGCAAAACGCCGCGATTGGGGTTATTGTAATAGGCACGGATTTCGTATTCCCCCACCCCCATATTCATAGCCGCTAATTGCTCAGGTTCAAATATGACCCTTACTGAGCATCTTCGGCGTGACTGAAGCACGTGCAAATCCTCATAATCAAAGGAGCCGCTGATATTTGGAGCCACACCTTGAAGCGAACCACTATAGAGTTGGTTGGTTGCTTTATTTCGAATTTCAAGATAAATCCCACCGACTGAATCAGGGGAAGCGGGAGGGCCAACAGCAATCGCATCATCAATAAAATAGAGCGTAATTGCTCCTATATCATCATTTTGAAAAACCACATCAATGATGAGCGGTTCGCCTACTTTGATTAGAGGGTCTTCCCTGTCATTTGCCTGATTCGCATCAATATCCACAATCAGTGTTAGGTCTTGCCGTGTATCGCCATTTTCAGCCAGTATTGAACGTTGATTGCCGCCGGGTGGTGACATCAAAGTAAGACATTCTGGGCCACTGCGCTTGAGTTCAGGAAATACGGCGGGAATTGCCAGTGACAACGTGACCCCAAGAATAACAAGCGCCAGTACCAATTTGGTGTTTTCGGTATCAATAAAAAATCGGCGAGATCGGCGATAAGCTCCCCCTGCCGCATCCGATGCTCGACCCCTTGTGCCTCTGATTACATTCATCATCTACCCTTTTCAGCCAGTGCAGCAAGCCATTGCTGAATCTGTGTGTTTATCTGATCAGCGGCTTCAGTATTACTTTCTAACCATCGGGCAGCCGCGTTATATTTACGAAACCAAGTGTACTGTCGTCGGATAAAAGCATGGGTTTGGTGGCACAAATCGGTTAAAGCCTCGTCCAACGACATCTCGCCACGTAAATAATACCCAATTTGCAGATACCCCAATCCACTCATCGCCGACAAATTCCAAGTATAGCCCGCTTCGACCAGAGCGCGAACCTCGTCCACCAGTCCCGCTTCAACCATATGACTCACCCGCCGATCCGCCCGTTCATACAAAGCAGCGCGATCTAGCGTTAAGCCAAATTGCAGCACATCATAGGCAGGCGAATGTTTTTTCTGGAATTCCGAAAATGGCCGCCCTGATTCTAGAGACACTTCCAACGCTCGCACCACGCGCCGGATGTTCCGCCCATCAATACGTTCGGCGGTCACGCGGTCAACGGCCCGTAATCGCTCTAATAGGGCCTCCCAGCCGTGTGCTTCGGCATAGGCTTCCAAGTCCGAGCGCAGTTCATAATTAGCCTGCACTTCGGGGAACTGCCACCCCTCCAACAATGCTGAAATATACTGGCCCGTCCCACCCACAATCAACGGGAGTTTGCCCCGCTCGTGAATATCCTTAATGGCGGCGGCGGCTTGAGTTTGAAAATCTACAGCGGTATAAAATTGGTCGGGGGTCACGACATCAATCAGGTAATGGGGAATGGTGGCGCGTTGTTCAGGGGTGGGTTTGGCCGTGCCAATGTCCATATATTGATAAACTTGGCGGCTGTCGGCACTGATAATTTCGCCATCAAGAGCCTGTGCCACCTGTATCGCTGTATCGGTTTTGCCCACCGCTGTCGGGCCAATGATGACCGCCACCGGATGACGATCAAGGGTTTCACCAGCTAAGGGCATCGTGAATCACCTTTACTGCGAATGTGCCGTCCCTGTCAAGCGCAACCCCGACCACATCTACGCGAATGGGGGTAGTATCATCTATATTTTTTCCCAGACGGTAGGTCGCCGCTAATTCCATCAATTTCGCCTGTTTACGAGCATTCACGCTTGCCAGTGCGTTTTCCATCGCCACCTTGCCACGCCGGGTACGCACTTCCACAATCACCAGCGTCTTGCCATCCTGCATAATCAAATCTATTTCACCTGCACGACAGCGCCAATTGCGTTCCACTAACTGCCAACCTAAACCAAGCAAGTGCTGAGTCACAACAGTTTCACCTTGCTGACCAAGTAGCTTTCGAGTGGTATTGGTTGGCATCCGATAATCTCCAAATCCATCTTTCTCATTATAACAATGGCCTGCAATTGACCAAAAGGGCGTGTTATAATGACACCAGTCTCACCATTAGCTGGTTTTGTGGAGTGCATACCCATGTCCATTACCGCGATTCTCAAAGAGGCCGATATTTTTTATGATTTGACCCCAACGCAATTAGAATTAATCGCCTCCATTTGCCAAACACAGGCGTACAACGATGGGGATGTGATTTTTACCGAAAACTCGGCCAGTGCCGAACTGTATGTTGTCGCGGAAGGGGAAATTGCCATTCAAGTAGACGCCGCCATTTTCGGCAAGGGTAACACGGGCAGATTGACCGGCCCACGCACCGTTGCGACCTTTCGCATCGGGCAATCCTTCGGGGAAGTGGCCTTGTTAGATGAAGGGCTACGTTCAGCGACGGCCCGCTGTGCCAAAAACGGCACCACGCTTATCATCATCCCACGCCAGCGCCTGATTAATCTGTGCGATATGTACCCTCAGTTGGGTTATCGGCTAATGTTTAATCTCGCAACTGACCTTGCCACCAAAATTCGCGGCGCGGACATGCAAATCCGTGAACAAATTATGTATTCTCAACAATCCGAGGAGTAGCCCTCTGCATGAACGCCGAAATCATTGCCATCGGCACGGAACTTCTGTTAGGCGAAATCACTGACACCAACTCAACACATATTGCCCGAACTCTGCGCGACATCGGGGTGAATTTATTTTATGTGACCAGCGTAGGCGATAACCTACCGCGCATCACCCAATCTATCAAACTGGGCCTCTCCCGCAGCGACTTGGTGATTACAACGGGTGGGCTTGGCCCAACGGTTGATGATATGACCCGCCAAGCCGTTGCCGATGCGACAGGCCGTCCGTTGGAATTTCGTCAAGATTTGCTTGACCAGATCGCCGAACGTTTCCGCCGTTTCGGGTCGCGCATGAGTGAAAATAATCGCCAGCAGGCGCATATCCCCGCTGGAGCGATTCCGATTGAAAATCCGGTTGGCACAGCCCCCTGTTACATCGTAGAAGATGAGCAGGGCATCATTATCAGCTTGCCCGGTGTGCCGAGTGAGATGAAATTCCTGCTGAGTCAGCGGGTCATCCCCTATCTGCAAGAAAAAATGGGACAAAAAGGCATTATCAAGGCGCTGGTTTTAAAAACAGCGGGCATTGGCGAAAGCCTGATTGATGAAAAAATTGCCGACTTGATGACCTATGCCAATCCAACAGTTGGACTGGCAGCACACACCGGGCAAACCGATATTCGCATCACAGCCCGCGCCGATACCGAAACGGAAGCCAACGAAATGATCGCTAAAATTGAACATATCGTGCGCCAGCGGCTCGGTGATTTTATTTATGGCACAGGCAAAGACCCGCTTGAGGGTGCAGTGGTTGGTCTCCTCCAAAAAATCGGTGGTAAGGTCGCGCTTTGGGAAACAGGCACGGGCGGTACGTTACGAGATCGGGTTAAACAGACGTCTGGCGGAGAAGCCGTCATTGAATCCGCTTCGGTTTATGATGGTCTCACTGGACTGCACAGCGCCCTACCCGAACTTGACCCCGATGCCGAACATGCCGATTTGAAAGGGCACGTGGAAAATATTGCCCGCCATACGCTCAAAAATAGCCAAGCTGCTGCTGCCATCGCCATTGCGACCAGTGATCACGGAACAGCCATCGCCGTTGCCAGCGAGCATGAAACCCGTGCCCGTTCGTATGGTTATGGTGGGGAAGCCACTCAAGCCCCGACATGGGCCGCGACGTGGGGGCTTAGTATGGCGTGGAAAATTCTGCACGATTTGCACCCCTCTGGTTGATTTTTAGGTCATGTTGGACGATTCACTTAATCAGATTGAGGCACGGCGCAGCTTATTTGTGGAATACGCTCGTGCTGGATTGATCCTTTTTGGACGATTTCAAGCCGAGAATGGCGAATTTTGGCCCTTATCGTTCCATTTGACCCTTCTGCCGTCTTTTCCACGCCTGATGAAATGGACGGCGGAGTTAGTGGTGGCCCTCTATTCCCCAATGAGTGACCGTGATAGGTTACTGACTACACGTAACACAACCGCGTTAGGTGGGGTATTGGCAACGCTAACCGATGTCCCGATGCTTTACCCCTATGGCGAGATTAAATCCTATACCGCTGCGTTTGCGATTGAAGGTGCAGCCGATGTCGGCCATCCCACCACCCTGCTCACCGACGTGCTGATAGATGGTACTGTCGAATTACAAATTGCAGATCGGGCGGCGCGGGTCGGCATTCCGGTCAAGCGCGTCCTAAGTTTGATAGATGCACGGCAGGGGCACTACCAAGCCTTTCATCAACACGGCATTGAAGATATTCGGGCCTTGTTCCCCCTCGCCCAAAGTTTGGAATGGGTGGTCGAAGAACGATTGATTACCGCGCATCTCGCCCAACGCATCGCCGATTGGCAGACCACTTTGACGTAATTGAATTGAGTCTCTAATGACTACACGACTATCCTCGCTCCCACAGGGGATGCAAACCTTTTTACGAATCTGGTTCGGTCAAACCGTCTCCCAAATTGGCAGTCGCATGACCCATTTTGGCCTAACGCTGTGGCTGTGGGGACAATCGGGCCAAGCTACGTCAGTTGCCCTGATGATCTTTTTCAGCATCCTGCCGACCATTTTTGTTGCGCCGATTGCGGGCATGTTGGTTGATCGCTGGAATCGCAAGCGCTTGATTATGGGCAGCGATCTCGTTGCGGGGCTTTCGACCATCGCGTTGTTGATTCTCTACCTCATGGGCCATCTGGAAATCTGGCATCTGTATATCACCAGCGCTGTGAACACTGTATTTAGTCAATTACAGGGCATCGCGTTTTCGGCCTCGATCACATTGCTCGTTCCCCGTGACCAATATGCCCGTGCCAGCGGTCTGCGTTTTGTGACCAATTATGGCGCTTCCATCATCGGGCCAGCGTTCGCCGGAGTCTTGTATTACACGGTCAAACTACCGGGAATTATGCTGGTTGACCTAATGACCCTTTCAATTGCGCTGACCACCCTCGCCCTCGCCCATATTCCACGCGCAGCCGAAACAGACGCCGGACGGGAAAGCCGCCAAAATTGGTGGACGGAAATTAGCTATGGGTTTCGTTATCTGCGTGCCCGCCCTAACCTTTTTGCCCTATCGCTCATTGCGGTGAGCTTTTGGTTGGTGCATGATCTCGGCGGCGCTCTCTATGCCCCGATGGTCTTGGCGCGAAGTGGCGATAGTGCCCGTACCTTAGCCGCTGTCAGCACCGCAGCGGGGATTGGCGGCATTACCGGGGCGATTTTTATGAGCGCATGGGGGGGTGGCAAATTTCGGCGCATCCATCCGTTTTTGTTAGGCACGATTGGTGCAGGCATCGCCAAGACGATTTTTGGCTTGGGGCAAAGTCTGATCGTGTGGTTCCCCGCCCAAGTTTTTTCATCCTTCAATTTTCCGGTACGGGGTGGCGCGATTGACAGCATTTGGATGTCGAAAGTCGAACCGGATATACAAGGGCGGGTATTTGCCTTTAACTATCTCCTCGAAGGCATTTTGACGGCAGCGGCAACACTCGTGGCTGGCCCATTAGCCGACCAAGTATTTGAGCCTGCCATGCGGCGGGGCGGCAGTTTAACAGGAATATTTGGATGGCTGGTCGGCACAGAAAAAGGTTCAGGCATCGCTGTGATTTATATTGGCTCATCGCTTATGATGATTGTCATCGGGTTACTCGGCTACCTGATTCCAGCAGTGCGAAATGTGGAGAAATCTGTACCTGACCACCTTCCCAAAGTCAATACCTTTGAAACGGAGACTGAGCCTGAATTAGCAACTGCTGCAATATCTTGAGGCAATTATGGAAAAAAGTCACATCCGTCAACTATTGTTAGAATCTAACTTTCAGGAACTTGACGCCATTCAGAGTGAAATCATCCCTGAATTGATAGATATTTTCAGAAATGACACCGATGAAAAAGTTCGGGCCTCAGCCATTAATAGATTAATTTGGATGCGGGTGAAGGCTGACTGGATTCCCCCTATCGAAAATTACCAACGCATAAAAATTGAAGTACCATTTGAGGTATTGGTTGAAGGCTTAAAAGATAAAAGTTGGAGTGTCAGAAACGCGAGTGAAGGGTTATATAGGGTTGGAAAAGACATCACTGATGACGTACTAAAAGTTATGACCGAAATAGATGGGTATATGTTGTTCCAAACTTTACACGTACTCGCGTCGCTCGAAGATCCCAAAGCAGCTAAACCCCTCCTACAGCTTTTCCAGACAATAACGGAACTTGAAATAAAACGAGCGATCACCCGAACTTTAGGCTGTATACCAGATAATCAAGCCATAGAGCACATTCTTGAAAATCTTGACCATCTAGATGCTGGAATGCGATACGATTGCACGATTGCCCTTCAATCAATTAAAGATCCCCGCGCCATAGAGACTCTATACCATCTTATGCAAATGGACTCTAAGCCACTTAAACCACTTCATGCGATGACCTTAATTCTTACCAATCGCAAATATACTGATGTGGCGGTAAATTTCTTGTACCAAGAACTTAGCCTTGCCCCAATTGATGAAGACACACTTTATTACCTAGAATCTATTCTCAATCATCTGCCAAACGAGATTGCATTCTTTTTTGTCACTCCATTGATAGCTTTAACCCTTGCAGAATACGACGAAACCTTTATCCGGCATCCAGCTATTTCATCATTGGGAGCAACCAAAAGTAAGGTTGCTATGCACAGGCTAATCGAGTTACTAGCGGACACCGATCAACGTATTGTCCAACACGCAGTCGAAGAGCTTGGCGAACTAGGCTTTTTTGAGGCAAGACAGGCGCTGGTTGCATTACTGAGCAATGAGGACGGGAAAATCAGCAAAGCCGTCGCAAACAGCCTTAAAAAATTGTATTTGAATTAGTCACGCTTAATCACCAACCTCCTCAATCACCAAACTATCGCTGTCAAAACTGACCACAGCCACCTGCTCCACCCGCACGCCAATGCGATGCTCAATCAAAAGGTCGGTCAGCTTATCCCCGTCAATCAAGATAATCGGCGCGGTGTTGGGTAATCGAGCCACCTCCATCGCCCCTTTGGTGAACGCGGCGGTAGTCATCACCAAGCCCTGATCAATATCCCCCATCGCCAACATATCGCCGCGAAATTGACTGACCACAGGCCGCCCGACATTGCCGCTGGTACGTTTGACCTGAATCGCGGTACGAGCCTGCAAAATCCCCACCCGCACCTCCGCCACAATATCAATACCGCCATCCGCCGAACGATCCGTCACGATGATGTTGTTGTAACCCATCTTGCCGAGCAGCCGCCCAATCAGATGCTCAAACGCATAGGGATCAACATTCAACAGCACATTTTTTAGCTGCCGCTTGACCTCGTGCCGCTGTTTTTCCGCCATACGCGAAATGGTATCTACTTCACTTTCCCATTCCGCCAAGCCAAACATCGCTGGCCCCTCACGTCGAAAAGCCGAAGATAGGCCATTTTCTTGAATATCGGTATAAAGCTGCGCCGAAAGGGAGGCTTCCGGTGTCATGCCCTGTGGATTAATTAGGCCCAATTCCAACGCGATTTGGGTAATTTCGGTATACGACATGGCCCGCCCTTCAGATTTTAGGACTTCATACGCGGCGTCTTTATAGCTCAAAAACTCGCCATGCTGCCGAAAAATGGCATTATCTATGACGTTTTCAGGGATCGGGTCGTCTTCGGTGCGAAGGGTATAGCGGCCCCGTTCGACGCGCTTAAACGGTGAAATCTCTATGCCGTCCCGTTCGCGGTGCAGACTGGCAATAATGACTGAGGCCATCGTTTGACGTGGCGTTTGGCCCATCGTGTCAATCAAGCCTGCCTCCAACGCCGTGCGGGTAATTTCCGCGACGGATAAGGGGCGGTCAACTTGGCGGAGGACTTCAATGGCAGCTTGTAAAAACGTCATGGCCCTAGACACTTTCTAGCAGCAGGCGAAGTTTCAATTTTAGCGCTTCAACGGTGGCATGTCTGTCCGATTCAGGGGCAGTGATTCCCTCCAACGCCTGCAACAGCACCTCAATTTCAGCCCGCGAAAATAGACTGGGTGGCAAGACAGCGCCACGCATCAAGCGATAACCGCCTCCCTGCCCCATATCGGATTCTACCTGCACGCCTAGGTCGCGCAGTAGCATGACATAGCGCCGTACTGTACGGGTATCCACCTCTAATCGTTCGGCAAGTTCGTTGGCATTCAGGCCGGGGTTGGCGTGTAAAATATGGAGCAGCGTCAGCAGGCGTGTCGCCGGAGTATACATAAATCCCCCACCCTTTCTAGGAACGATGCTGTCCTACTTTGCGGCGAAAATGGAAATGGTAGGCAGTCATGAACGGAAAGGATGACCCAACATGTTTACCGCACAGCGTATTTCCCATTCGCACACGTTAGAGTTTACCGCATTTATTGAACAAGTGTTCCCCTTATTTACTCCGGTCAAGGAGAAATTGTGGTTGGCCCAGTGGCAATTTACCCCGATCTATCACACCACCAAATCACTAGAAGAAGCTGGAGCGGTATTCAAAACCCAACATGGCGACCAATCGGAGGAATTTTGGGTGATGGCTGATTATGACCCACAGCAGCATCGTGTTCAATATGTGCGTTTTTTGCCCGATTTGCTGCTGACCACCATTGATATTCAATGTCTGGCAATGGGCGACAAAACGAGAGTCACTGTCACCTATACCCGTACAGGCTTAAGCGAGGCAGGGAACGCCAAATTAGCCTCTATCACCGCAGAGTCATATCGTGAGCAGATGGCATTCTGGCAGCACGCTATTGAGCATTATCTGGCAACTGGGACGGCATTGGTCGGGGTGCATTAAAAAACAACGGGCAGAATCAACTTCTGCCCAATAGTTTTAATCTTCGTCGAGGCTGAGAACCGCCATAAATGCTTCTTGGGGTACTTCCACGCTTCCAATCATCTTCATGCGTTTCTTGCCTTTTTTCTGCTTTTCCAGCAATTTGCGCTTACGGGTGATGTCACCACCGTAACACTTCGCCAAAACGTCTTTACGGAGCGCTTTGACGTTGGCACGGCTGATAATGCGATTTTCAGCGGCGGCCTGAATCGGCACGACAAACTGCTGTTGGGGAATCAATTCCTTGAGCTTCGAGACCAGCTTTTGCCCCTTATGGAAGGCGTGGTCTTTATGCACAATCATCGCCAACGCATCCACTGGTTCGTTATTCACTAGGATTTCCAGCTTGACCAATTTGTCGGGGCGGTATTCCTTAAATTGATAGTCGAGGCTGGCATAACCTTTGGTGGCGCTTTTCAGCTTGTCATAGAAATCTACAATCAGTTCCGCCAGCGGCAAATTATAGGACAGCATAACGCGCTTGGGGTCAAGATATTCCATCGTGATGTATTCGCCACGTTTGGAGGTCACCAGTTCCATAATGGCGCCGATGTAGGTATCGGGGGTAAAGATCTGAATCGTCATCCAAGGTTCCCGAATTTCTTGAATAGTAGATTCATCTGGCAAAGCAGCGGGGCTGTCAATGCGGATAATTTCGCCTGTATTCCGCAACACGACCTCATATTCTACACTTGGCGCAGTTGCCAGCACATCAAGATCATATTCGCGTTCAAGACGCTCCTGCACAATCGTCATATGGAACAAGCCCAAAAAGCCGACACGAAACCCAAAATTCAGCGCTTGGGAGGTTTCTGGTACATAACTTAACGAAGCATCATTCAACTGTAATTTTTCCAGCGCTTCTTTGAGTTCCGCATAGTCGTCGTTTTCTACTGGATAAAAACCCGCAAACACCATCGGCTTCGCAGGTGCATACCCCGGCAGCGGCTCGCTCGCCCCATTGATTTTGAGCGTGACGGTATCCCCGACGCGGCATTCCCGCAACGTCTTTAATCCGGTGGCGATATAGCCTACACTGCCCGTCGTTAACTCATCAATCGGGGTGAGGCCGGGTGTAAAAATGCCAATTTCAATCGGCTCAACGGTCACATTGGTACTCATCATAAGCAGTTTATCACGCTTGGTGACTCTACCCTCAATCACGCGGATATACACAATCACGCCGCGATAGCTATCGTAGTGGCTGTCAAAAATTAGGGCACGCAGCGGTTTGTGAGGATGACTTTCGGGATGCGGCACGCGATCTACCACCGCCTGCAACACTTCCTCGACCCCAATGCCTGTTTTGGCGCTCACCCGCAGCATTTTTTCTTTTTCGATACCAAGCAAATCTTCCAGTTCTTGCGCCACCCGGTCAGGGTCAGCGGCGGGCAGGTCAATTTTGTTGATGACTGGAATGATTTCAAGGTCGGCATCCAACGCCAAATAGAGATTCGCCAGTGTTTGGGCCTCAATCCCTTGCGAGGCATCCACCACCAGCAGCGCACCTTCACACGCTTGCAATGCGCGACTGACCTCGTAAGTGAAATCCACATGACCGGGAGTGTCAATTAAGTTCATTTCATATTCTTCACCATCCGCCGCCGTCCATTTCATGCGAACTGCCGACGCCTTGATGGTAACACCCCGTTCTTTTTCCAATTCCATGCTGTCCAACAACTGGGCTTCCATATCACGGTCACTGATGGTGCCAGTGACTTGCAATAGGCGATCCGCCAGTGTGCTTTTGCCATGATCAATATGGGCAATAATGCAAAAATTCCGAATCCGCGAAGTATCCATCCAACCGTCCCTGCCAAGCTGAAAATATGGGCGTAATTCCCTCAGTATAGCCGATTACCCCGATGTGATAAAGATAAATATTTAGATCGCATAGTTGCACAATCGCGCAATTGCTCATTTTTTGAACCAGCATTAAGATGAATAGGTAGACTTCCAGAAGATAGCTATTTCCATCTCAAGGAGAATCATGATGACGGCTCGACCTTTTGATCAATTTCGTGACGAAATTTTAGGGTTCTACAATCAAGGCAAATATCAGGACGCCCTCACCAGCATCTCTGATGCGCTTGTGCAGCATCCTCAACGTGCCGATTTGCTGGTCTATTGGAATATGTGTATGTATGGAAGGCTCAAAAATGTTGACGCCACCATCAACGAGTTTCAAAAAGCAATAGAAGCCGGGTATTGGTATGGTGCGGGTCAATTAGCCGACGATGACGTGGATTTACTTTCTGCCACCAGCCATCCCGAATTCATACGCCTGCGTGAAATCTCAGTTGCACGACAACAAGCAGCCCAAGCCCACTCCAAACCAGAACTGATCGTGCTGCCTCTGCACCCCAATGCCAAAGCCCCCTACCCGGTTTTGTTGGCCCTACACGGCAACAACAGCAACACCGAAATCACTGCACCTTATTGGCAATCATTGGCTGATGCAGGGTGGTTGGTCGCGGTAGCCCAGTCTTCGCAAATCACAAGTGCAACAACCTACGTCTGGAATGACCATGCCGTCGCCATACCCGAAATTCAGACACATCTAGCCAATCTGAAAAATGACTACGCCATTGACGAAAATCAAGTCATCGTCGGTGGCTTTTCAGCCGGGGCAGGTCTCGCGTGTCGGGTTGTCCTAAAACAGGACATCAAAGCCAAAGGGTTCATCGGTCTTGGAACCTATATCGCCAGCCCCGAGGAGCTTTTGGCTGAGGTGGACTATGAGGCGATTAAACATGTGCGTGGGGTGCAAATCATTGGTGATCAGGACGAACCCTGTTTACCCGGCACCCTCAAATTGACCGGAATGCTGAAAGAACATTCTATTGCCTGTAACATAAGCATCATTGAGGGCATAGCGCACGCCTACCCGCCCGATTTTGCCGAGCGTCTGTGTAAGGCTGTCGGGTTTATCACGCAAAGTTAGTAGTTGTTATCGTCCACCCATTCGAGGTTCTCATTCTGGACTTTGGGTTGAGCACGACTGGGTGGGCGAGGTTCATATTCCCCGACATCATAGGGCGATTGGGCACGACTGGGGGCGGGGGTGCTGCTACGGCGTTTACCACTGCCCGCCGTAATCGCCTCCGCCTCCCCTGCTGCCAATTGAGGTGTCGCACAGTATGGGCATAGATTCCACGAAAGCTCTAACATTTGATGGCACGCCACACACGCTTTTTTTAGCTTGGTGTGGCAAAACGGGCAAACCTGCCACTCATGTTTGGTCGGGCGACCACAACCGGGACAGGCGGGTTTGTCCTCAATCTCCTGCAATAATGCCTCTTCTTCTAACGAGCGTTCATAGGCATCTGCCAACGTCTCACGCGGGCGCAGCATAATGTAGATAATCAGGCCAAAAATATTGAGTAGACCGACCAAAATAGCGGCAGCAATCTGCGCAAGGGGGTCACGCGAACGGGCTTTCATGTCGTTATATGTCCAAATGACAAACGCCACCGAAAAGGCCGTAAAAACTGCGCCGAAAATTGTGACGCTGGCAAGGACAAGACTGTTTAGGGTATCCGTACTCATGAATCGTGACTCCCGTTGTTAGGTCGGTACCTGTTATCTGCATTCGACCACATGGGCTAAAATCAAGTCAAATCAATGGGGCAAAGTATAGCATGGTGCTTATGATGGGGCAATTTCGGCCACCTAAGAAGACAATTGAAAGCCTGCGCGTCCAAGTGAACCGAGAGGGCATTGGGTCGCTGCAAAACATCGAACTATTGGCGCTCATTCTACACAATGGCAATGTCGGCGAGGATGTTTTGGCATTGGCGGAATATATGGTACAGCACTTTGGTGATTTGGAGGGTGTAGCTCAAGCCAGTTTGGATGAATTAACCCAAATCCCCGGTATTGGGCCGGGTCTGGCAACACGACTGCAAGCCGCCCTCATGTTAGGCCAGCGCATCTCACTATTTCAGGCCGAAGATCACCCCATCATTCGCCGCCCCTCGGACGCAGTGCGGTTGATTGAACGGCATCTGATCACCCTGCCTCAAGAACAGCTAGTCGTGGTGCTGTTGGACACCCAAAATCGCGTGACCAGTTTGGAGACGGTCTACATCGGCAGTCTCAATACCACCGTTGTGCGGGTCGCGGAGATTTTTCGCCCTGCTATTTTGCAGAATAGCGCAGGCCTCATTTTGGCCCACAATCACCCCTCTGGCGACGCCACCCCATCTGACGATGATGTGAAACTGACCCAAGATGCCGTTGCCGCTGGCAAATTATTGGACATCGCCATCCTCGATCATCTGGTAATTGGACGCGGTGAATGGGTCTCGATGCGCGAACGCGGGCTAGGGTTCGACACTTGAACTTGCCCTTTTGACAGCGATTAACGCTAATTCACCGATATAGGCATCATATAAATGCCCAGAGGAATAAACCTGAATTTCCCTAATCCAAATAGGGCGCAAATCCTGTTGGTCTAATGGAAGGTCTGCAACGAAGTCATCTGATTCAAACGTGTACCATGAATTAGGATTAACATGTTCATGATCACGCGAACAGTTGGCGCATCTGATTAGCGCATTTGTTCCTTCAGCGTAATTCACATAAAACCCTTGAATCCATTCACTTTCCGTTCCCGCATCGATATTGCGTGCATTTTTAAAAGGCATCTTTAACATCACAGCACATTCGGTGCCAGCCACGCCACAAGCAGCAATTGACTGCGAAGAGATATAAATTGTGGCGCGAATATATAGACTGTCGTATTCGGATACGTCAATATAAGTGATTCTATCGTTTCCTACAGGAATGTATCTAAGATTTGATTCGTTGGACACTGCAAATCTATAGGCTGGTTGCCAGCATCTTGTATCTCTAGGACTTACAGGTTCATTCCCTGTACGGCGTAGATGCAGCGTAAATCGGTCTTGAAAGAAAGTTCGTTCGTGTGTACCGGGAGGATCGGAAATGCCAGCGACATCTGGCACGATACGAGTTTGACCAGCAGGCAAATCGTCACCACAAATCCAAACCACTGCAACATCGTCAGCGGCACCAACTTGATCAAAATCTGGATTATCCAAGAGGTCAACGAGTAAAGATTCAACAACTGGTGTTTCGCCTTTTTCAAAAAACCAAACTTCTGTCGTTGGGGCTTTTTCAATGAGCTTTGCCTGATCTTCACCATCAATGACAAGGGCTTTACCTCGCCTAACGATAACCCTGACTCCATCTACGCCAAATTGGAGCGAATAATATCCACTCTGATCCAACCGAACTTGATATTCACCTTGAGTATCTCTTATTTGAAGGCGTAATTCACGTTCAAGGTGGGGGGTAATTACAATATCAAGTTTTCCAACAGCATCATCAATCAATATTGAATAGGGATTATCGCCTAAGCCAAAACGCGGGCGTGAAGCACGATTGAGCACAAGAGAACTACCCCCAAACATCTGAATTGTTGCCAACACATGGTCGTCATTTAAGGGGTCAGCGATGGTAATATAACCTTGCGAAAGCTCATCCGTCCGCAGGGTATCTCCCGTCTGGACAGGATAGCGATCCCGCACCACCCGCTCGGTATCATTGGGGGCGGTATAACCAATCGTGCCCCGACTGACTTTGACGGTAGTGCGTAAATCAATGGTGGAATCGAAAAGCACCCAATTGATGGCCCATGCGATACCTGCCATGAGCAAACAAAACGTCACAAAGGCCGTAAGCAAGGTAGCCCATGCAACTCGTTGGGGATAACGTGCCGTAATAGATGTTGTCATTCGCCAAAATACTTGATTCTAAATCGGGTAAATTCGCCAGTGGCGGGAGAATAGGATTTTTCGACAGACTCAACGCGGGCGGCGGTTGGGCCAAGATTCAGAAATTCCTCAAAATGGCGCAGTGGTTCGGGGCTACCCTCGGCAATCACTTCCACCGAGCCATCGCCACGATTCCGTACCCACCCTACCAACCCCAACTCATTGGCCCGTTGTTCAGTATAGTAGCGGAAACTGACGCCCTGTACCCGACCGTGTACAATCGCATGAAGTTGTTTGTGTTCACCTGATTCCGACATGGTTTTTGTCCAGCCCTCGCAAAAAATCGGCAGATGAGTTTAGTTGACCCACCTGCCGATTTTATCACCAGATTGTGAGAATTAAAGTGGGCTTAGTTCAAGGAAGCCCAATTATTCCCATCCGCTTCATCGTCGTCTTCATCATAATCGTCGAAGTCATCGTAGTCTTCATCTAGGACGTAATCGAAGTCGTCCACGTCGTCGAGGTCATCTTCCAAATTGAACATTGGGAAGAAATGCTCACCGACTAATGAGGCCATGCCAAGTGCTTCCTCAGCGGCTTCGGCAAGTTCATCATCTTCGTTCTGGTCAGCCAGTTCCATGATCCCAGCGAGGGCTTCACGTGCTTCTTTGCTGCCAATTTCGCCCATTGCCCAAACGGACATGAGCCGAATTTCGTAATCATCCTCATAGGCCAATTCGATTAGGCGGCGCACCGCAGCAGTGAGTTCCAACTGCCCGGCAGCCCGTACCGCCTCAAATCGAATTTCCGGTTCGCGGTTATTCAACTCTTTCAACACGATGTCTTTCCATCGTGCATCACACGAACTACCCATTGCAAACAGCGCACTTACCTTCATGGGCAAATCGTCGCTGTAGTAGGCCTCGTAAATCATGTCGGGCACACGCGGATTTCCACAGAATGAAATGGCTTCCAATGCGCGGCGGCGCACTTCATCATCCTCGCGCAAATCATCATAACGGGCCAACACGACCTTTTGGGCTTGTTCTGCCAAGCGAGCATCAAACTCTTCCAACTCGCCATCGCGGATGTATCGCCCCAAGCCTTCCACTGCGGCAGCCCGTACCACCGGGGCTTCATCCTTAACCAGCTTCATCAAGCGGTGATACATACGCTCGGAATCCACATACCAAGTCATACCGACAGCCTCGGCCCGCACTTCGGGGTCAGGGTCTTCAAAGGCGAGATAGGACAGTGCCTCAAAATCGAGGTCAAAATTCGTTTCGCTTATCTCGGCCAGCAATCGAACCGTGCGGCGACGCTGTTCGACTGGAATTTTAGGCCATGCTTGCTTCAGTGCCGCTACCGATTCATCAACTAAATCCGACAAGCCATAAATCGCTCCGGCAGGCAGTACCGCTTCGGAATGATCCGTTTGATGCAAGGCCGCAATTGTCTCGGCAATTGGAAATGGCTGGGGGTGCCGCTCCTCACCATTGCTATCATCGTCAAGGTCGTTATCAAAATCAAAGTCGTACCCGTTTTTCGTTGGCTTCTTCGCCATGCGTCTCCCTCCCGGCTAAAACGAGCTTAGGTCAATCGGTTTCACAATATCAAAAAATACGATGACGACCATTAACGACAATAAAAATAGCATCCCGATCATATGCACGACACCTTCGCGTTCGGGTGAAATCGGTTTGCCACGTAATAATTCAATTACAACGAATAGAATACGACCACCATCCAGTGCAGGAATAGGCAGCAGATTGGTCACTGCCAGCGCGATGCTGATAATCGCCGCAAAGCCTAGAATTGGATAAGGGTTGGATTCTTCCTGACTCTCTTTGATAAATTTTCCGCCCATTTGTGAAATCGCCACCGGGCCTGCTGGACGAGCTTGTTCGGCCTCAATATCGCCGCGAATGAGCATTACTGGCGCGTAAAATATGACCCCAATCGCTCGGACAAAATTACCCGAACCCGTCTGGATAGCCTCAACCACATTGTCTGCCTTACGTACTTCGGTGTGAAGGTCACGGGTCGCTGTGACTGCACCTATCGTTTCATCCAACGGAGCGGGGGCAATCTGAATCCCGATACGAGCGACGTCTTCACCGTCCAGCACACGCGGTGTCACTTCAATATGGATGATTTGATCAGCACGCTGAATGGTCAGATCAATGGGAATATCTTCATGTTCTTTGGTGTAGTCCACCAGCATATCTACATCAGTCAATGGCTGATCATCCACTGCAACAACGACATCATCTATTTCGAGGCCAGCTTCATGGGCAGGAGCGTCTTCCTCAATATTGACGATTTGCACCTTTTCCTTAACCTCACTGGTTTGGAATGGTGCAGGCGTTACGGTCAAGGTCTGTGTTTCACCACCCCGATTAACCGTCAATTCTATGCTGTCTTTGTCCTCAATGGCATCTTCAAATTCGTCGAGGCGCTCTACCTTCTGACCATCTACATGCGTCACCACATCGCCAGCCTCAAGGCCAGCGGTTTCAGCAGGCGACCCCGGCAAGATTTCAATCATTGTAATATCGCCGATTTCATACGGTTGGAAAAAACCCGCAATGATGATAAACAGTGCTAACGCCGCAATGAAATTAGCGAGTGGCCCAGCGAACAGAAACCAGATGCGCTCCCATGGCCCCGCCTCAAAAACACTTTTGGGGTTTTCAATGTGACGGCCTTCAATTTCGGCGCGGTCTTCTTTCATTTCCTCTTCCGTCTTGGGGCGGACAAAATCCTCACCATAGGGGCGCACAAATCCCCCCAATGGAATCCAGTTGAGGGTGTAGATCGTATCCCCCTTCCGAAACAGGACAAGGGCACGCGGCGGAATCCCAATGCCAAATTCAAGGACGGTCACACCAACACTTTTGGCCGCAAAGAAGTGGCCTAGCTCGTGAATAATCACCAGCGGAATCAGCACAATAAAAAAGGACAGGGCGGCTAACACAAAGTCATTCATAGAACCTCAGAACCTCTCGCCAGAACCAATCACAAGCCTATCCCATCCATTCAAGCGGACAGACTGCTATCTGAAATTAGATACCATTATAGTTTTAATACGGTTTTTAATCTATGTGGGCGTTAACTAGATGACTCATCCCTTGCTTAACTTACCCCTGTTACAGCAAATTTCCCCACTCGAAGATTCACTGCAACAGGGACCACAGGAGCACTAGAAAGCCGAATACACAATCTCGCCATCATTCCATTCGGGTTCACCGTCCAGCACCTGCATAATTTTCATAAAACGCTCATGTTGTTCGGGGCTGTCGGCGTTGGCAAAATAAGCCTCACGACTCTCAAAAACAACGGTCAGGATAAACTCATTGCTGTCACGATCCATTTGATAGACCATCACCGCAACTTGCCCCGGTGCGCGGCCTACCCCGATGTCTCTGGTAATCTGGTCAAAGCGGTCTTCCATGCCCGGTCTAACACGCATCCGAGCGACTGTACCGTACATAATAATCGTCTCCTTGTCCTAGCTGCAATGCAAACGATATGACAAGGGATGATATTATGACCCGACCTTGTATCGCAAATAGGATTCCATAAACTCATCCAAGCGCCCATCTAGCACATCGGCGGTACGGCCTGTTTCATAATCAGTACGCAGGTCTTTCACCAACTGATAGGGATGTAGGACATACGAACGGATTTGATGCCCCCACTCGGCACTGACATGCTCACCCTTGAGTTGGGCAAATTCTTCATCCTGCTTCTGCTGCTCTAAGGCTAACAAACGCGATTTCAGCACCTGCATGGCCCGGTTCATATTTTGCACTTGGCTACGTTCATTTTGACATGATACGACTATGCCAGTCGGCAAATGGGTGATGCGTACCGCTGTATCATTTTTCTGGACGTGCTGCCCGCCCGCCCCACTCGAACGGTAGGTATCAATTTGCAGGTCTTTATCGTTGATCTCGATTTCAACATCGCCGTGAATGTCGGGCCAGACTTCAACCAATGCAAACGAGGTCTGCCGCTTGCTATTGGCGTTATAGGGGCTAATCCGCACCAACCGATGTACGCCACGTTCGGATTGTAAATAGCCATAAACCCAATCACCCTGAATGGAAAGCATGGCACTTTTCAGGCCGGCTTCTTCGCCTTCCATTTGGTCAACGATTTCAATTTTGTGATTGTGTTCTTCAGCCCACCGGATATACATCCGCATGAGCATTTGTGCCCAATCCTGAGCATCGGTTCCCCCGGCCCCGGCATGAATGGCAAGTATGGCATCTTCATTGTCATATCTGCCACCGAGCATCGCCTGAAACGAGAGTTTTTCAACCTGCTCGGCTAATTGGTCAGCTTCATGCTCCAATTCAGCTTCCAAGCTGTAGTCACCCATCTCCGCTAATTCGAGCGTGTCTTGGATGTGCTGGAATGTCACCTGCCACTTTTGGACTTCATTCCGCAGTTTGGAGATATGCTGCATGGTGACTTGGGCCGATGCCGCATCGTTCCAAAAATCGGGTTGAATGGATTTTTCTTCTAGGTGAGCCAGTTCATCGGCTTTTTTAGCGATGTCAAAGACGCTCCATGAGAGCTTCGATTCGTTCACGCATTTCGTTGAGACGGCTGATTACTTCCATTAACTTTCTTTCTGCTACCTTTCAGGAAAACAAAAACCGCTAGGCATAGGCAAGATGTCACCATACTTGCCACGCTTGTCAAGGTTGTACCCCGTCTGAGGGGGCGTTTTACGTCCGTCATAGCCATTACCGGACGGGCACTGGTCAAAGGTCAAGCGCCAACCTTCTTGGAAAATGTTCATTGCTGCATTGTGATCCCGGTCTGCGGTGAATCCGCACTCCGGACAGACAAAGACACGCTCTGCCAACATCAAGTCTTCCCGTTTGTGTCCACAGTGGGCACAGCGCTTGGATGATGGAAAGAACCGATCCACTTTAACAAGCTGACCGTTGGTGCGTATGACTTTGCTTTCTAGCAAATCAAGCAGTCGCCCGAGGGCAGCATCCGCCAAAGACAAGGCCAGACAGTGGTTTTGTGTCAGCCCTTTGACGTGCAAATCCTCGATGATGACGAACCCATAGTGGTCAGCAATCCAAGTCGTCAACTTGTGCAAAATGTCGTTGCGAATGTTGCGAATGCGCTGGTGCAACCGGGCGATCTTGACTTTCAGTTTGGCGCGATTCTTCGAGCCGGGTTGTTTGCGGGCAAACACACGCTGCAAAGTCGCCAGTGTATCCAGCAAATGCCGTAGGGGACGCACATTCTCGAAAGTGGTGCCATCGCTGAGAGTTGCCAAGCGCACTAAGCCTACATCAACGCCACATGCCCCCGCTGGCGGCAAGGTCTTGTGATCGGGCATCTCCACTGTGATGCTGATGTACCACCAGTCCGCCTCGCGGGTGACGACAGCCCCCATGATCTTGCCTTCAAAACGCAGTTTCTCCGCCATGTTCACCAAACCGAGTATGGGGATTTTGACGAAGTAGCCGGAGACATCGAACTTATCATTGTTGAGTTTGAACTTGAACACGCCCCGACTCCGCTTCTTGAACTGCGGTTCACCAGCGCGTTGTTCGTAGAAGTTGGTGACGGCTCTGCCAAAATCGGTAAATGCGCCTTCCGCTGCACACTTGGTCACTTCGTAGACCCACTCCGGTTTTTCAGCATTGAAGCGTTTTTTCAGCACACGCGCCGTTGGCTTTTTGCCCTCGGCTTGTCGCCACTGCGCCACTGCCCAATTGTAGGCATAACGGGCTGTGCCTGCCGCTTTCATCAGGTAGACTTCTTGCTCTGGCGTGGGATTCAGCCGGATTTTATGGGCCTTGATCATCGTTCAATGCTTTCTTTAGTACCTTGCGACTAGCCACCCCATATAATCCTATCATTGCAATATTCGCACAGGTACCCCAATTTGGCAAATTCAGATCGTGTATATGTCGCCGTTATATCTACATTCTGCTATATGCGGCAACTTTTAATAAGTCTAGGTTATGTCTCCTCAAGTTCGTCAAACAGCCCCGCGACAAAACGATCCGGGTCAAACGGGACTAAATCATAAATGGTCTCACCCACCCCGATATAATGAATCGGTAGACCGAGTTCTTGATGAATCGCAAAAATCATGCCGCCCTTTGCCGTGCCATCCAGTTTGGTCACAATCAACCCTGTGACGTTGACCATTTCTTGGAATTTTTTGGCCTGTGTAAGTGCGTTTTGGCCGGTAGTGCCATCTAAAACCAGCAGCACTTCATGGGGTGCATCCGGCACGACCTTGCCCATGACGGCATACACTTTTTTCAACTCTTGCATCAGATTGAAGTTGGAGTGCAGGCGTCCGGCGGTATCCACAATCAAGATTTCTGTGCCGCGTGCATTGGCTGCTTCAACCGCGTCATACACAATCGCGCCGGGGTCCATACCGGGTTTGCCCGCAATCACGGGGACGCCTGCCCGTTCACCCCATACTTGCACTTGGTCAATCGCAGCCGCCCGGAACGTATCACCCGCAGCAATCAAGGTCTTGCGGTTATTCAACTGCATACGACGGGCTAGTTTGCCAATCGTCGTAGTCTTGCCTGATCCGTTGACCCCGACAATCATAATCACCGAGAGTTGGCGTCCGCTGACATTCAATGGAACAGGGGTACTTAGGAGGCCACGTAACTCGGCTTTAATCGCGTCGTTCATCTGGGAAGTTTTGGTCAGCCCATCACGCCGAACACGCGCCTGCAATCGTTTAATCAACTCGGTTGTGGTCGGCACACCCATGTCGGCCTGCAAAAACATGGCCTCGATGTCATCCCATGTATCTTCGGTAATGTTGGTGTTACCCAATGCTTGTGCTAAACGCCCAAAAACGGCCTGCCGGGTCCGGCTCAAGCCTCTTACCAGTGAACCCACCTTATCCTCACTTACTGCTGAATTTAGCGTCTCTTGTGTTAGATGCTGTACTAAATCGTGTTCGGGATTGGAAGTATACCTGTGCAAAAGCGACGTTTCAATATTCGACTCAGGGTTGGAAATTTGAAATACACGCTTGTGTTGGGAAGGTGTATAATATCACTTGAGAGTAAATTCTAAATCAAAAATAACTGAATTTTGTAAATATTTTGTTAGATCGTTATAGCTAGAAAGGTAATGGGTACGATTTCCCTTAGTATCCTTATTCAGGTAAACTAAAATTGTATATAGTGTTGGGATTTGAGGGCAGCGGTCATGGAAGTGAGCAATGTTTCTATGATAACCAAAGTGTGTTCCAAATGTGGAACCGAAAATACAGGCGAAAACCCAGTTTTATGCACAAACTGCGGTGAGTTATTACCAGAAACTGGTCTTAAAACTCGTCAATTAGAAGAAAAAGATGAAGGCCCTGTCGTCCCTAAGCGTCGTTGGGGAACCGCACGTTTTGATCGTGAAACGGTGGTGATTTTCCATATACGCGGCAACGACAAGCCCCTAAAGCTCCACCTAGAGACGGAACTGGTGTTGGGTCGCACACACGGCACTGAAAAAGTGGATGTAGACTTCAGCGCTTATGGAGGAGTCGAAGCAGGGGTATCTCGGCGTCATGCGCGGCTGCGCAGGCAAAATGAGACGGTGGTTATTATTGATGAAGACAGCGCCAACGGCACTTATTTGAATGGGCAAAAAATTCTTTCGAATGAACCGCGCATTTTACGGGATGGGGATGAAGTCCGCCTCGGACGACTGGTCATGCGGGCCAGCTTTGAGGATTCGATTACGTGATGTCGTCTCGCCAGCCCCCTAGCCCACCCGATCCAGAACCGTCTGAGAGTAACCCGTCCGCGCTGACTCACCTAGATGTACAAGGTACGGCGCGGATGGTTGATGTTGGGCATAAAGCTGATACCGAACGTGTCGCGGTTGCAGGTGGACGGGTGTTGGTCAATGCCGAAACCTTTGCGGCCATTCGGGATGGCCTTGTCAAAAAAGGCGATGTGCTAACCGTAGCCCGTATCGCTGGCATTATGGCAGCTAAACGAACCTCTGAATTGATCCCCCTGTGTCACCCCCTCCCCCTCACCCACATTGATCTCGATCTTGAACTAGACGCCAGCATATCGGCAGTCAATATTCGAGCGACGGCCCGCACGACTGGGAAAACAGGCGTTGAGATGGAGGCCCTAACCGCTGTTAGTGTGGCGGCGCTCACCATCTATGACATGGCGAAAGCGCTTGACCGCAAAATGCAAATTGAAGGTATTCATCTGCTCGAAAAACGTGGTGGCAAAAGTGGGGATTATCGAGCCAAAGATTTTTAGTGTTTTCAGCTTATTACGATACCCTAGATGTTTGTGTCGCACCCTTCGGCCTACAAGATAGATTAAAGCCACAAAATACTTAAGTTGCAGACAACTCCACCCTGATATTTTACGTTGCTTTCGGTAAAATTAGCCCCATTGGTAAAGACAACAGACAAGGCATCTACCCATGACCTTTACCTTAAAAGTAAAGCTATTTGCGACGCTCAAAGATTTGGCGGGGTCAAGCGAATTAACCCTCCAACTCGCCGAAGACACAACCATTGAAACCGTGCGAGAACGCCTCATTCACCAGATACCAGCATTAAAGACCGCTCTAGCTAGTGCGATCCCCGCTGTGAATCATGAGTACGTGTTTGAGGGGCATCCTGTCCAAGCAGGCGATGAGATTGCGTTTTTCCCACCTGTTTCTGGCGGGAGCGATATCATAAACTGGCCCGAAATCGCCCTGCTGGCAGAACACCCGATAGATTTAAACGAACTGACCGCCAAAGTTGTGACGCCTGCTACTGGTGCAATAGCCTTGTTTAGCGGTTATGTGCGGGGAGAGACCAAGACACAACATGGTGTTGAGGCCACCACCCGTCTCGAATACGAGGCTTATGCACCAATGGCAGTGGCGAAAATGCAGCAGGTCATTGCCGAAATCCGTCAACAGTGGCCGTTGGTACAAGGCATCGCTGTGGTACAACGTATTGGTCATCTTGAAGTAGGCCAACCCACCGTCTTAATCGCGTGCGGGGCTGGACATCGAGATCAAGGCTGTTTTGAGGCAGCCCGTTATGGAATTGATCGCCTAAAAGAGATTGTGCCCATCTGGAAAAAGGAAATCCACCCAGATGGTGCGGCATGGGTTGAAGGAAAATATCAGCCAAAGCCGCAAGACACACTCAAGAATTAATTCACGTAATTGTCCGTATCACTTTCTAAATTTTGTGAAGGAAAAAAGTGGTAATTCGTACAAACTGTCGGAGGCGTGCTATATTGGAGAATGATGCACGTATCCGGTATACTACCCCGCTGTGGGGAGCTAATTCATTTTCCTCCCATCATGCCGTGATATTAAGGGTAAAAAACACTCGTGGCAAGAAAAACGCTTGGTAAATATGAAGTCATAGAACGGTTAGGCCGGGGTGGGATGGCAGAGGTCTACAAAGGCTATCACGCCGCACTTGACCGCTATGTTGCCATTAAACTCCTACACCCTTTTTTGGCGGATGACCCCGAATTTAAAGATCGTTTTGAAAAAGAAGCCCGCAATGTTGCCAAGCTGCGCCACCCAAACATCGTGCAGGTTTTTGACTTTGAATATGATCAGCATGGCGAAAGTTATTATATGGTCATGGAGCTTATCAACGGCCCCACGCTAAAAGATAAGCTGTTTGAATTGGCTGCCAGCGATCAACGTTATTCACTGCAAGAATCCGTTCGCATCATCAGCGATACCACCAACGCCCTATCGTATGCTCACAAGCGCAATATGATTCATCGGGACGTAAAACCTGCCAACTTGATGTTAGATGAAGATGGTCGGGTGGTTCTAACCGACTTTGGCATTGCAAAGATCGTCACCGGCGTGCAATTTACAGCCAGTGGCGGCATGGTGGGAACACCCGCTTATATGGCTCCCGAGCAGGGGCTAGGTGAAGCAGGCGATGAGCGCTCCGATCTCTATTCGGTTGGCGTTATCATGTATCAAATGGTGACAGGCCGCCTCCCTTACGATGCGGATACCCCCCTCGCCATTATCTTGAAACATCTCAACGAACCTGTGCCTGACCTTCGCAAAATTGAACCCGGACTGCCTGATTGGGTGGTACAGGTGACCGCGAAAGCGATGGAAAAAGACCCCGAAAAACGATATCAATCAGCTGAGGAATTTTTAGAGGATTTACGTCGAGGAATTGGTGGGCGGACATTACTCGGCGATGTCAAAACGCCCAATTCAGTCTCGATGGGTGATCCAATCTCCGACAGCGTGTTTTCGACTGGTAGCAACCCGCTGGCCGTGATTAACGAGGCGACGGAACAAGATAAGCGTCGCGTCACTGGGTCACACCGTACCGTTCTTGATCCTAATCGCCCAAGAGCAGGTCAAGCGCCTAATCCGCCTACGCAAACACCGCGCACAATGACAACCGGGGGGGCACGCAATCTAAATCCCACGACTACCACCGGACGCACTAGACTCCCAGAGCTAACCCCCACCCACCAGAAAAGTCGTGGCTGTACATCCGTTGCCATCACAGTGCTGTTTATGTTGGTGCTGTTGGGGGGAATACTAGGCCTCATCATCACGGGGCAAAATGGCGATGGCCCACTCGCGGGATTTTTTGAGAACGGCGATACTGATACACCGACCACCAAAATCGCGGCAGAGAACGCCAGCGCTACCCTACCCGTCTTGCCATCCAGCGAACCCAGTATTACACCAACACCAAGCAATACCCCGACGGCCAGCAAAACCAGCACACCGACTAACACGGCCACTGCAACAGCCACCGAGACTTTGACAGCCACCAATACATTCACGCCATCTTCAACACCGACCAACACAGCAACGACTTCTGCCAGCAGCACCCCAACGTCAACCTCGTCCCCAACTTCACTGGTGCAATTTACCCAGACCGCTCGGGTGCAGATGTTCGCAAGTCAGACGGCTGCTTTTATCCAGACCGCAACCGCTGCAACACCAACACTGACCGTTGAAGAACTTCTAAGCCGATGTGATTTGGATTATGCGATTATTGCACCGCGTGAATTGGATACGGCCCCCTCCCTGCGCGATAATGTGAACCCACGTCTGGTGCAGGCCCGTTCGGAGTTTGCATTTGATGTGGTAATCGAAAACGCCAGCACATGCGATTGGCCTAGCGACGCAGGGCTGGAATTTTTCTTCATCAGAGATACCACCGCCCTAGAGATAGATTATGACCCTCTGACTCAAGAATGTAGTTCGGCGGATCGTATCTTCAAGGATGTCAACTACACCAGCCCCACCCGTCCGCGTATTTTCTTACAAGGGCCGATCAAGCGAGGCGATTCATTGACCATCCCCATTACTGGCCTCGCCTCGAATCGCTATGGTTGCTATTTCGGAGTATGGCAACTGCAATTTGCCGATTATGGCGTGCCTGTCGGCGACCCCATCATTATGCCCATTCAGGTCTTTGGCGGGGAATAAGCGAGCCAATACAACCAACAAAAATTAAAAGGGCAGAGGTCTTTCCCCCTGCCCTTTTTGTTTAGCAGATTCAAGCTAGTCTAGTTCACGTTTAAGAGTGGCGCGGCACGGATGATGAGACGATCCGCATAAACCCCGCGTGCAAAATCCCAGTTGGTACAAGTCAACAATGTCAACACAGGGTCAACCGTAGGATGGGTCACTTCAATCGCCGTCGCGTTCACAGTGGTAATTTCGGTGACACGGAAAGCATATTTGTAAGGGCCATCATAGACGTAAATATCATCACCCACTTCAAGCTCATTCAAACGTTTAAATGGGCCGGGGTCGTCATTAGCAAGCTGGACATGCGCAACCAACACAGTATTACCCCATGTGGGAGCCATCCATGTTGTTTTTTCTAGCCAACCAACACTATGTCCCAAATTGCTCACATCCCACGCAGCGTCTGAATAGGGTAGCTCCACAATCGGGACAGGATCGGTGAAATTCAGCTTTGGAATATCTAGCCGCCGATCACCCGAAGGCGTCGGGGGGATATACGGCGTTGGTGATGGACGCAGTGTTGGCGGCGCATCTAAGGGCGTGGGGGCCACTGGGCTTTCCAGTGACTCCCCGGTTGCCAAAGGCGTTAAGGTCGGTGCACGGTCAAGTGTTGGTGAGGCAGTTGGAGTAACACCGGGGGGGAGCACCACTTGGGGTGTCCCCGTAGTATCATCTTGCTCGTCTCCACTACCCACCAAAACGAGGGCGCCCGCAATAATTGCGATAATGAGTACCGCGAGACCACCCAAGAGCCACCGCTGCCGATTGATCTGCCCGGTACTCAAGAGGGCCAGCAGACCAAGCATTAACAACGGGGCCACTCCAAAAGGGCGGCTTGCAACTCCTGCCACCCCCTGAGTCGCTATGTCGAGATCGGCGGATTCCGGTTCACCCTGCCCCGTTGTGGGTAAGGCTTCGGCATCTGCCCCGATAGGCAGTTCAACACTCGCGCAGACCTGTGTACGACCTGTCACCGCCGCACATGCATCATTGGTGATCAGCGACGGTATTGAAACATCGTCGTTCACGCGGGCAATAATCACCACCGTGATACGTTGACCGGGGTTCAACTGCCCAGTCGTAACGGTGATGAGTTGTCCACTAACCACTGAGGCACCAACTGAAGTCGTCGCATTATTGATGGTCAGTTCGAGCGGCATGTTATCGGTCACCGTGACGTTTGCCATTGCCGTTGTGCTGCCATTGGTGATGGTCACAGTAAAGGTGACATCCTGACCGGGCAGAGCCGATTCGGGCGTCACGGTCTTGGTGATCGTCGGGTCAAGCGCATTCGGATCAAGCGGGTTGCCATCCGGATCGGTGGTGGCAGTCGTCGCGGTTGGTGTAATTGCTCCGGGGGTTATTGGAGTCGCCGTAGCAATCGCACTGCTGTTGATGCGGAACTCTAACAATTCCGTATCGGTAGCCGTCGCTTGGGTAGTACCAGCCCGTCCAGTAGCTGTCAGAGTCGCGCGGAACGAACCAATACGATCAGCGACCCAATAGCCTGTCGCAGTAGCAACTTCACCCGGATTCAACGTGCCATCAGCGTCATTGATGATCATTGTAATGGTAGGAAGTGGCGTTTGATTGTGGCCGCCTGTCAGTACAATGCCACCATTGTCACCAACGGCATTGGTAAAGCTCAACTGCGTTAGTTGGAGCGTCGCGGTGAGATTGGTCAGCACCTGTGTACCGCTGTTTTGAATACTCGCGGTAAACACAATTTGATTTCCAACCACTCCCGGATTTGGATTAGCTGCCAGACCGAAGGCATTGATGGCGGGGACGACGGGTTGGTTGACCGTTATCTCCACCGTATCCTGATTCGCAATTTCAAACGCTGGGGCTGTGGCCGGAGCAACAGGTTGATTGCTCCACAGCGTAATGCCAACCAAGAAGGTAATCGTCGCCGGGTCAGTCTGATCTATGATGTAAGTCAACTCATCATTCGTCAGCGCGGGATCGTTGTAGGCCAGTACACATGATGCACCGGGAGCGAGTGAGCCACTGCTAAAGCAGACCGTGTTCAAAGCAGCATAGAGATCACCCAACACATCTGGCGCAGTCGGATTGTCCAAACGTCCAGTCGTCACCGGGTCTTGGGTAGCGGGCGGTAAGAAGAGTGGTGATGTGCCCGTATTGGTCAACGCAAGTGTGAAATTGACCGTACCGTCAATGTCCGCCGCCGTCGGATCAGCCGTCAACTCGACCGTAAAGCCGAGATTATAGACAGGGAAGTCGGCTGTAGCATCATCGCTGATGCTAACACCTTGTACGAAGCCCGTTGCGGCTACGTCCACCGTTGCAAGTGGAGCGAGTGCCACCGTTGGCGTGTAATTGAGGCACGTCACCCTAATGGTAGCATTCGGGTTCAGCGTCCCATTGAAAGTGATGGGGTTCGGATTAGCGGGCAGTGAGTATTGGAACCCACCTGCACAAACTGCCGTTCCATCAACCAGCATTTCCGGCACAATGCCCGTGACCTGCAACGAGTTGCTGGAGTTCGTGATGTCAAACGAGATATTGACTTCATAACCAGTTCCCACCTGCCAAGCCGTGATATTGGTACCCGGATTCGCAGTGAAGGCTGAGGTCGGCGCACTAACCGTCAAGGGCGGCTGAATCAACGTGTTGATCGTCGCCGTATCTACTGGTGTAACAGCCGCACCAATATAGGCCTCAATGACATGAGTCGCCGTGCTGCCCGGTGCCGCTGTAGTAGAAATATCACAGGTGGCTTGGGCGGTCATTTCTGCGGCTACCGCTAGACTGGCCGTTCCGAGCCAGAGCGGGTTAGAGCCGAAATCAACTGGTGACCACGCACATTGTAAATCGTTGGCCGGGTCATGATCCAACCGAACATCTAAGACCGTTGCGCCGCTGACATTACGAACATGATAGGTGTAGGTGACAAGACCACCCGGCACGCCAACCGTCGGATTCGTTTCCACTTGGGAAATGATGATCGCCGCGGTGGGGTCAGCGACAACCGGAACTGAGATGGTCGACGTCGCTGTGTCACCGGAGGCCATATTTGCTGTCCAGATACCGTCAATCGGGTCAAGTGTACCCGTATAAGCGTAACTACAGGTAAACGCCAGAATCTCACCGGGGTCTAGCGTCGCGTAGATGGGCGCGGTGGGTACAGGGCTATATGCCTGACATAGGCCTCCCGGTGTCGGGCTGTTGTCCAAGATACCCGTAATCGTTTGGGCTGTCGTCCCGATATTTTGCAGCGTGAAGTTGAACTGCACATTCCCGGCTGGCGGATAGACCACCGGATTTGGCACCGCTGTAACATTAAACATCAAGTTTTGGCCGGGTTGACGGACATTGACATCGCGTGACACGGTTTGCGCCAGCGCCACATCGCCAACGCCGTCAAATTGTGAGCCTGTCGCAGTCACCGACATGGTATAGACGGGTACATCTGTCGCAAACAACTCGACGTTTAAGCGTGCCGTTTCATAACATTCGCCGGGGTCAAGGCTGAAATCAAAGCCGGGTAACGTTATCGGGCCAAGATTGTCCGTCAATGTGATGCTGGTGATCGGCTGATTGTTCGGCGGTGTAGGCGTACCGTCGGCCAAATTACAGATGCGATAGGTAAAGGAGACAATATCGCCCACCAGCGCATCCAATACACTCGGCGTGTTGGTCACCAACAAATCACCGTCGGGGATATAGACCGCCACCGGGCCAGCCTGTACCGTCGTCACCACAGCGTTGACTGTTCCTGTGACCGTCACCGTATTGAGGATCGGGTTCGACGGAATCGGCGCACCAATCACATATGCGAAGGTACGAGTTAGGGACTGACCAGGAGCTATGGTTGAAGGCCAAGCGGGAGAAGTCCAAGCAGGCAAGTTTTGCAGCAAGGGGTCGCTTACCGTCAATCCCGTAATCTGCTCGCCGCTGTCATTGGTGATCGTGATGGTGTAGTTGACCGTATCACCCAATGACGCATAGTTGGTATCGGCAGTCTTCGTTACCGCCATTCCACGAACCGAACGGGTGACCGTCCAACTGCTTTGGGCCGTTATCTGATTACCTTGCAAGATACCTTGGGCAATCGCGGCAAACACCATCGTATTATCCGCAGGCGTCACCGTGTATTGGAATCTAAACGGCACCGAAGTCGTACCGGGTGCGAGATCAAACGCCACCAAGTTCAAGAAATCAGGGCTGTAGAACGGCACACCCACGTTAATAAACGATATCGTCTGAGTGCTGCTAAGGTTCTGTACCAACACAGTGAAGTTCAGCAAGTCGCCAACCTCAGCGGTAGAACGACCACTGTCCTCGGTAATCAACACCGAGAGTTCACCCAACGCCACTGGAACTGAAACACTATCCGAGCTTGAAATTGGGGAGCCATTCGATTCAGCGTTTACCGTGACGGTATTGACCACATTGGTCAACGCGGCGGAGACTGGAGCACCTTCATAGACCCACGTGACCTCATCTCCCGGCCCCAGTGTGTCCGGCCCAGCAGCCCATACTCCCTGCAAAGTATCGGTAACTTCAACGTTGATCACCGTAACTGTCGCAGAAGGATTGGCGATAGTGACTTCATACCAAATCGTTCCACCGGGGCGAACCGCTGCCGGAGTATTGACCGGGCATGGGTTAAAGCTGGCGGGTGGTGTCCCATTCCCGCTGATGTCCACGCAAGCACGTTTGGTAATTTGCAGTGCAGTTGGCAGGACAATAACTTGCGTTGTATCACTGCGAATCGGCGTGAAGTTACCAGTCGTGGATTCACGTCCTCGGGCGTCCACTCGATTGGTCAACAGGGCACCATCGCGTGCATAGTTGGCCTCGAATGAATAGGACGCAATCACGAAGGTTTCATTCACCTCCAATTCAGGAGTATCTGTTGGGTCTATAAGATCATTTGTATCAAAGGCATTCACCACCTGCTGCCACGCATTATTCAGATAGAGCGGGTCACGCCATTCGATCATATCCAACGGTGCATCGCCCGTGTTCGTCACGGTGATGCCATAGTAGTAGGTGACGCCCTCATTGATCGAGGTGATGATTTGTGGGTTTGGACACACCAGCGGGTCGCAGTCATAGGCCTGTTTCTCGACCACGATGCCCAGATTACGCACATCTACTGAACCACTCGTGCTATCCACCAGCGGTCTATTTTGAACGCCGGGGTCAACCGTCGCATAGACCCGCACAGTATTGACATACTCACTGGCGGGTGCTGGATTCGGTATCACGAGCGACACTGTAGCACAGGCCACGTCACCGGGAGCCAACACCACAGGCAGGTTATTAGAAGTCCCTGTCACACCACATGAAGTCGGCGACTGATCGGTTGAATTGATGCGGACACTCGGCACTGAGAATGCAGGTGTCACCGATGGGGGTGGCGGAACATCCACGATTTGGTCAAGGCGCAGCGGTACATCACCCGTGTTTTCAGCGATGATCCGATACGTTACCGTGTCGCCAATGGCGGCACTACCAACACTCGGAATCTTGTCCAAGAACAAGTCGGGCACCAAGATGTCCACAATGGCGGTGTCTGAACCCTCATTAGGTAGCGGTACTAGTTGTCCACCATTGGAGACCTGCCCAGTTGCAAACGCCGTATTGATATAGGGGTCTTGTGATGGGTCGTTTTCGATTTCTTCTGCGGTCGGCATCACAATAGTATACTGACATACTAAACTGCCAACGCTCCTTTCAAGGGTCACGGACTCATCGGCAGTGTCGCGGAAGCACTCGGTCATCGGCATGTAGGTTCCCGGAAACAGTCCACGATCCAGATTGTATTGCTCATCGCGTACCCGCACATTGGCAACCTCCACATCGCCAATATTCACAACGGTAACCGTATACTGCACGCTAGAACCCGCTAGGGCCGTCGCTGGACCATCTTTAATCACCAGCAACTGCGAATCTGTAATCGCTACCGAGGCAAAGGTCTCATCCGTCGGCTGAATCGGATCGCCAACCAGATCTACCTGAACTTCCCAGTTAGAGGAGGTTATGTCACTGTCGTTCGCATCATAGAGAACGGCGCGAACGCCCGCATTGTTAATCAACGGGTTCGGGTCAATTTCTTGAACCGTGTAGAGATACCGATACGAGGCCGATTCACCTTCGAAAAGTACCCCCGGTCGGGCATTATCGGGCCATGTCCACCCATAGGGGTCAAGGCCATCCGCAATATCATCAAAGCGAATGGAGGTCAGTGCCGGATTACATACCCCCAAATTCGCGGGCGGTATGTTCACGGGTGGCGTTGCCGTGTTGCCACAGAAGCTGGCTCCGGTCAGTGGCCCACCGAGGAGCGAGTCCCAAACATCGTCGAGTAGCAGAACCGCATCAAGTGTATCACCGCTCGTGTTATTGCGGTTCTGAATGTAGAGCGTATATTCAACCACATCACCCGGGAAGGAAACTGTCGGCAGGGCGGTCTTGAAGATCCGGATATTCGAGTCCTCAATATCCACCGTAGCAACTACCTGAAGCGTAAACGGCGTCGGAGGAGAGTTGGGAGGCGCAGGAGCTACCGACTCGGCTGCCACCTGTAGGGTGTGAATAAGCGGATCGGTCGTCTGATCAACGATTTGATATGGAATGCACAGAGCCACCTGTTCACCGGGTGCCAGTTGGCGTGACGGCAGAAGCGCATTGAGTTGTGCTGAAACGTCTGCCGTAAGCGACAAGCCATTGTTCAAGCTCGCTTGGTCAATTGCTATGTTTTGGAAATTCAGCCCCAAACTGGTATTTTGCAGTAGGATGCCATAGTAAATGTACTGGCTCACCGTTGCTTCAGGAATACCGTCTGGGGTAAGCGGGAACTCTGGCACTTCATCAGGCAGGAGCGCATCTGGATCAGGCAGATCAGGGAGCGTATCAAGATCAGGGCCGTCAATGCGCGGACACGTGGAGTCAGCAAACACCACCATCTCTAGTAAAAGCTCTGGCGCATCCACATTCAAACGAATGCTGGTAGTCGAATCTGGCAGGAGTTCACCGTTAAATGAAAACACACCGCGTGCTGTACAGTCTATGGTGATGGTCGGTTCGCTCCAACCTGCGGGAACAATGTAGGACACATTGATCGAAAACTGACGATTAGCAGGTGTCAGGTCGAGCGGCGCAGGCACACCCGCCGATGAGTTGGTTAGGATTACATTGCCTGCTTCATCTACTACCGTGAACTGGATAGCGGTGATGTCGAAATCCGTGCTGCCGTTAACCAGTGTAATTAGGATGTCCACTAAACCGCCCGCAGGTACGTCGGTTTGGCTCGGCACCATGATACAAGACAGCGGACTGGCCGTGCCAATAGACGCTTCATCTGAATTCGACAGTAATGCGTTTGGCCCAGTTGCCATCGGAACAAAGAACGTACCGGGCGGGCCAACATTGACGGTGCCGGGGGCAGCCGAGGTCGGGCCATTCATCGGATAATAGTAGACCGTTGCTTCGTTGGTCAGTGTCGGCGGATCGTCTGCTTGAACGATATAGTTCTGCTGACCATTCTGAAGCAGCACGGCGCTGTTATCATCGCTGCCGGGCGGTTCTTCTCCCAATTCCTCCAATATGCCGGATTGTCCATCGGGACTGGCGGAAGTGAAATCCATCACCAGTGGGGATTGGCTGAGAAGGTCATCCACCACCTGCGTGACTTGCATATCCGAGACTTCGCTGACATTCGTAAGCTGGATGTCATAGGTCGCCGCGTTGCCGGGGAAGACCAATGACGGGGTAACGGTCTTTTCAATCGTCACCGGGTTGGGCGAGTCGAAATACCACAGAATGTCAAATACGTCGCAGTTCGGTGGTGGATTGGCAATAGTAACTTCGGTTGTAAAGAAGATACGTTGTGGGTCTGTGCCATCAGGATAATCTTCTGGACGCAAAATCACATCGTATTCATACACCGCAAACCCATCCACAGGAATGACCCCCGGCTGAGAAGGATCGTCCCAAGTAAATGACTGGGGATAAATCGCTGTACCCGGGCCAAGTTGATTCTCACGATTATAGAGTTCATCTACGGCAGAAGTTAGATTAATCGGCACATTGGAGATGTTGATGATAAAGAATGTAAACCGCTGACGTTCACCCAGTGTGAATTGGGCATCGGTATCACTAAACGGATCACCGGGAATATCTCCATAGAAACCCAACATTCCCAGTGGGCAGGTAATCGCAACCGTCGCGGCGGCAGTAGCACTCACAATCAAGCCGCTTTGAGCCGTCCCCGTAACCGTGACATCATTACGATAGGAGGTATCTGGGAACTGCCCACCGGGGGGATTCCGCTGATACGTCCCACTCGCTGGGCTGGTCGGATTGGAGGGGGCGAGCAACCGAAAGAGGCCGGGTGCCACGGGCGGCACAGTTGGGTCTGTCGCATTGGTAACCAAGCCCGTCCATGAAGCATCAATGGTGAAATTGGGCGGCTGTAACGTACTTGGGTCTAGCTCCGGTTGAATGACATCCGTAAACCCATTCGAGGGGTTGAAATCCACGTATTGATACATGGATTGGTTATAAATCTCGACGGTGTATTCGATTGGCTCAGTCGCAACAGCACTGCCGGGGCCAAGCTTCAAGGCCCGCAGATGCGGCACCTCGCGGATACCCCACGTGACCACCGAGATCAAGCGCTGGGTCGGGTCAACCACTCGGTTCGCTACTGCCAACACCTGCATCTGGAAATCACCTGATGGCATGGTCGTCGCATAGGTGAAGTAACATGTCCCAGAGATAATCTCATTCGGCTGCATGGTGTTGGGGCCAGTTGGATTCGGAGTTCCACCACCGCTTAGGCCAGTGACCGTACATAATTCGTAATAGTCATTGAAGCCAAATGCCCCGACTTGATAGTAGCCCACTTGCGGTGTCACACTGTTTTCAAGCAGGTTGACAATGTACACATTCTCCAACACAGTGTTGGTTTCGTTCTCAAATGTAAACTGGAATGGCACATTCGCATCGCCACGCACCAAGCTCGTGAGCAAATCTTGAGCACGATCGGGTGGCGCCACTAAGGTATTGAGTGGGCCAGTGAGTGTACCGGGAAGCTCGCTTGAGATAAGCGGGAATTGAAGGAGTGTCCGAAGAACGATATTTCGGCCCTCAGCATCTGTACCGTTCAAGATAACCTCAACTTGCAGAGGATTCACAAATTCCGCTACATCTTCTTCTAAGAGGGTTATAGTGAATTCATCCGTCCGGGTTTGGAACGGTGTGAAAACATTATCTGGCTCCATAAAGTTAGGGGCGGTACTCGGGAAGGCCGAGTCACAGGCCATTGGGAAGCCCACCACGCAGTAATTCAGACTATCAATCGTGAATTGTATACCCCCCACATTGGTTGCAACATAGATAAAGCGATATGCAAGTTCAGGTGGCGGATAGAGGCCATAGGCGACAATCGCATTGTCGTTGACCCGACGGGCCTGAATGAAAGCCGAAATCTGCACGTCTGAAATATCCACCGAAACCGTTGTGCGGTCAACCAGCGGCGTGCTCAAGACGGCACAGGTTGGGCTACCCTGTTGCGGCGCATACACCTCGAAAACAATGTCCAACGGGTCAGGCGTTGCGGCATTCACCAAATAGGTCACGCCTGTAAAGTCGGCTGACGCAGATGGAGCCAATGTTCCTGCGGGTCCGGGCCATGTAATGTTGCTGGCGGGAAGCACAAAGGGATTACCGGGTGTCAGCAGGCCCGTAATTGGATTACGAACATACTGCCGAATTTCAACACCGCATATGTCCAAAGCTGACTCGTTTGTAATAGTCCCGCTGAAATAGAGGGTATCCCCACGAAGGGCCGCTTCTGTATCAGAGACAGGGCCATCACCGGGCCGATAACGTAACGCTGTGATAGATACATTGGGATTTGTGAGGTCAACGACTAACAAGGCTTCAGCAAAAACTGCCGTGTTGTTGGGCCGGAAAGCCCGTACTCGCACTCGCTGGAAGATAGGATCAGGCGGGAACGAGGCGGGAACAGTATAGGTAAACGTTGAGGCCGATTCACTCGGCGCATCGCCATACAGACCCGGCAGAATCAGCCCAGCGCCAATCACAGAGTTGACATAAGTCGGTGCAGGGGCGTCTACGTAGGTCGGGTAGTTAGCAACGTATTGAAGATCATGCAGGTTGATCGTACCACGATTGTCGTACAGGGTCGTAAACACCAAAACGCTACCGGGTTGAGGAGGCGGAGTATTGCTATTGAGATCATAGGGAATTCCATCCACCGAACGCAACACCAGCGTGACCTGTAGATCCTCCGAAATCACGCGAATCGAAGCCGCCGCAGTATCCGTAACGGTATCGTTAACTCCCGGCAAATTGAGGTGCGCCGTCACCGTCACGGTATTGACAAGCGTGGACGGGTCATTCGCCCTGACCGTATAAGAGGTGGTTAGGATAATCTCTTCACCTAGCAGTGGGCCATCCCCATCGGGGTCCTCCGCCAGCGTGGTATTCAGTGGAATCGCCAACGGTCCCGTTAGGCTGTCAATCGCCGAGATTTGATTGAGGGGAATTTCGCCAGTATTGCGAATGGTGACTTCATAAGTAACCGTACCGCCAATCGAAATGCCTTGTCCCGAATTAGCGGGGGATACAATCACCTTTGTAACGGTAACTTCGGGAATACGGAGCGTAACAGGCGGGGCCACTACATGAAATGTTTCACTAAAACCGTTTATGTCCGTTAGTATGACATCGCCCTCAAACACAAATTGGCCGGTAACCGGGTCCGCGAGAGCCGTGTCCATTTCAACTCGGAAATAGCAGTAATAAACTCCGCTTGGCCCATCCGTCTGTATGGGCGGATTCAAAGCCATGTTATCAATTTCAGTGGCCGTGAATGGATCCGGGCCATCATACCAGCCATAGGGGTTCCCATCATTAAATGTGCCACTCCCACAATCGGGAAGTGAGGCGGGGTCACCTTCAGCCCTCACAATATCTTGTGTCGTTGTAGGGGCAGCAGGACGGTTTACCTCTAGGATATAGGGCACAAATTGGTCAGGGTTCGCAAATACGGGTGGGGCAACAGTGGGTTCTATAAAGGTCAGTTGTGCGCGGGGTCCCCGAACCTGTACTGCCGTCCCTTGATTGTCCAAGGGAGCACTGATCGTCGGGCCAACCGCCCCAGCGCACGAGCTACCGTTTAGCGCACCGGGCGTACAAGAATCCATTGTCCAAATCATTTGGAAACGAATTAACCCTGTCACGTTGGACACTTGATCAGCATCAAAAAACATAAATCCCCAAGCATTTTGACCACGATTGAGAACGCCGGGGGTTCCACTTGACCAAAATAGATTAGCCAACGGATCGGCGCTAGGGATGCTAGGAGTGCCAGTAATATTCCACATCTGCCTATACAATGTATCGCGGTCACGAACTTGAAGTTCTCGCAACACAACATCGTGACCACCAACTGCACAATTCGGATTGCCATTTTCCGAAGTGTTCCGGATTGAAAAATACAGAACGAGCCGCTGGTTTAAGGTCACAAACGGCGGGTCGCCAACCACGCTCGTAATGTCTTGGTTAATCCAAGCCGGGTCCTGCACGTCACCATTAGCGACGGGATAGAACTGAGTTGGGTAAGTACCGGGGCCGCCATCTATAAAGATCGTCCCTTCGAAACTCACCATACACTCTACATCTGGTGGCGCATAAGCCGGACGACCGGGGGCTGTCGGGTCGGTGCCGCCTCCTCCTGAACTGGTTTCGAGGAGCGAGGATGAAGTGCTTTCCACAGGGTTATCTGTGTTTGCAGCTTCCGCCTTATCCGACGTGCTAACAGGACTTAATTCCTGTGACATTAGGGAAGGCATGAAGCTCATAATCAAGGTCAGGATAATGACCAGATGATATGTCCTATGTAGGACGCGCTTCCTCATAAGTGCTTTCTCCGATGGTTATTCGCCGTATGGCGATCTGCCGATGAAATATCCTAGAGCGAAGCAGAAAACAATGAATAAGAATCGAACTATTAACGATTCTTCGCCCAAGAATTAATTAGACTCTCATCCAATCTTCATTATAAACGCGAATTGAACGATTCGCTGTTTTAGAATTGTTTTAGGCGACTTGTTAAGCAATGTCAAATGTTAAGTTTTTGTTTTGTCATGTATAGAATTTTCTAACAATTCAATTGAAATGGCTTTAAATAGAGCAGAACACATGTTTCAAATATCCCTTTGTAGAATTCCGAATTTTGTAAATTTTTATTCTGCACGCAAGATAGTTACAATCCTCACGTCGGGTTGGGAAGGTGAGAGATTCAATAGGCAAGCAACCCTTCCAAATATTCAGTGGTAAATACTGTAACGTTTCCGCAAGGCCACAAGACTAATCTACATCCTAGTAGATTAGGCCATACCCATCAGATTCCAAGAAAGGGATTCGCATGTTTAAGAAACATAATAAAAAGCATCGTGTTTCGATCACTCAATCTGGGCTTTCCCGCCGCGATTTTCTCCGCGTCAGTGGTTTTACCCTAGCTGCCACCGCCCTGCCCCTCCCGTTCAACAATCGTATATCAAGCGTATGGCAGAAACCTTCCCGGAATGGTTTGTTACGGCGTCAAGCCAGCGGCACTTTGCGTGTAGCGTGGCCCGCCCCTGTTACCCTTGATCCAGCCAAAGCCTCCGCCGACAGTGAAATCGCCTTCTTGAACGCTGTCTATGATTACCTAATTGATACCAATGACAAGGCTGAACTCATGCCTCGACTGGCGGAAAGCTGGACGGTCAGTGAAGATGGGTTGGAATACACGCTGACATTGGTTGAGGGTGCGACTTTCCACGACGGCAGTCCTTTTTCGTCGGCGGATGTGGTCTATACCTTCAACCGACTCAAAGACCCGAACATTTCCAGCGCGGTTGATCTGTTTACAGTAGTGGATGAAATTGTGGCCGTCGATCCAACCACTGTGACCTTCCGTCTCAACAAAACTAGCCCAGATTTTCTCTACAGCCTGTCGGATAACCGCACCCTGATTATCAAGGACGGTACAGAAGACCCCACCGCCGATTTTAATGGGACGGGGGCTTTCAAATTGGTGGAATATCGCCAAGAAGACCGCGCAACCTTTGAAGCGAATCCCAATTATTGGCTGGCGGGTGCGCCGGGGGTTGCCAATCTTGAGTTCATCTTCTTTAGCGATGAAGATGCTCGTGTCAACGCCCTCCGCGACGAATCTGTTGAAATTCTGCCACGCATGGCAAACGAGACTTTCCTTGCGCTGCAATCTGAGGGGTCATACAAGACCTACGACATCGCCACCAACGGCTATGATGCGGCGCGTCTGCGTTTTGACCGGGGCGTGGGCACGGATCCGCGTGTATGGCAGGCCTTTAAACTTGCCACTGACCGCGCTGAGATTTTTGATAAGGTGACACTCGGATATGGTGCAGAGGGGAAAGATACCCCGATTGGCCCACTCTACGGCATGTATTTTGACCCTGATCTTAGTGTTCCTGCACGCGATCCACAAGCAGCACGCGACTTGTTAACCGCAGCGGGTTATCCGGACGGCCTCGATTTACCCTTCTATTTCCCGACCGCCCCCAATCGTCAACAGTTGGCTGAAATCTTGCGCTCCCAGTGGCAGGATGCAGGGATTCGCGTGGAATTGAACCCGCGTGAAGAAGCCGTTTATTATGCAGACGGCCCAGATAGCTGGCTCGAAGCCGATTTGGGCATTACGCCTTGGGGATCACGCCCCACTCCACAGTTCTATCTGGATGTTGCGCTCAAGACCGGCGCGGTTTGGAATGAAGCTAAGTTTTCAGATGTGGAACTCGACGCCCTGATTGATTTGGCAGGTTCTTCCCTTGACCAAGAAGAGCGGATAGAGGCCTATCGTCGAATTCAAGCAGTGCTCATCGAACGTGGCCCACTCATTATCCCCTACTTCTTTGCCAGCCTTACGGCGACCAGTGAATCGGTTGAGGGCATTACCCCCCACCCCTTCCCCGGTCGCATGGATTTGCGTTTCGCAACTGTCGGCTAACACTTCATGGGGCAGGTGTATCTGCCTGTCCCATTTTCTCTTAATTTTCTTATGTTACATTAAACTGGCAGGTAAAATTTGACTGCGACCAATGTGAGTCAACTGCCCACCCAGATCATGCGCTCCGTGCGGGGGCTTATCTCAGGGCCTTTTCCACTAATCGGAACGTTAGTCTTTTTGGGGTTCTTAATACTGGCAATCTTTGGTTCCCAAATCGCTCCCTACGAGTTCGACAATCAAGATTTTGATGCCCGGCAGCCTCCCGACTGTGGTCTCGCCGTCCTCAATCCCTTCCGTGACGGTTGTGACCACCCCTTTGGCACAGATAATCTGGGTCAAGACGTCTATAGCCGCGTGATTTTGGGTACACAGGAGGTCTTTCGATTAGCGGGGCTTGGAACACTCTTAGCCGTCTTAATCGGCACGACCATTGGTCTAATTATCGGCTATGAAGGTGGCCTCGTAGATGAAATCATCGCTCGGTTGCTGGATAGCTTTCTCGCCATGCCTGCCCTGTTATTGGCGCTTGTTCTGTTGGGTTCACTGGGGGACGCCGAAAACAGCCTCTTTTTGGTTCTCATTATAGTATATGCTCCCATCGTGGCCCGTGTGGTGCGAAGTAATGTACTCGAAATCAAAACACGCGGCTTTGTGGAAGCGGCTCAACTACGGGGCGAATCCCGTTTTTATATTTTGTTTCGTGAAATCCTGCCTTCCGTCATCCCAGCATTGGTCGTCGAGGCGTCGCTGCGTTTTTCCTATGGCATCTTTTTGGTCGCATCGCTGGGATTTTTAGGTATCGGCGCCCACCCCCCTACTCCCAATTGGGGCTTAATGGTGAGTGATGCGCGTACTTGGTACAGCATCGCCCCTTGGATGTTAGAATATCCAGCAGGTGCGATTGTCGTCTTGGTTATCGCGGTCAACCTGATGTCGGACGGCATCCGTAAACTTGTTCAGCGCAACAGCTAGGAAGGTTGATTATGATAATCCGCCAAGCCACTCCAGATGATGCCCATTTACTTGCCGAATTGAGTACCCATGTTCAGCAGCTGCATGTGGAAGCCCGCCCCCGCACCTTTCGGCCCGCCGAAATCACCGAGGACTTAATCAAATTTTATACCGATCTCCTGCCCCAACCCGACAATTATTTTTTCATTGTCGAAGAGGGGGGCACAGCGGTGGGCTACGTTTTCGTGAAACAGATCAATCGCCCCATAAATCCCTATACCCGTGCCGATACCTTTCTCCATATTGATCAGATTTCGGTCAACCCAGATGCACGTGGTAAGGGTTACGGCAAAGCCCTCATGCAGGCCGTCTATAATTTAGCCACCCAGCACGGCATTCAGCGCATTACCCTTGATGTCTGGCACTTTAACACCGTCGCCATCGAGTTCTATCACAATCTTGGCTTCACACCATTTGTCCAACGGATGGAAATTTTCCTTGACGAATCAACTTGATACGCCAGTCCTAGAAGTACAAAATTTACACGTCAGCTATCGCGCCAATCGCAGTTGGTACGAAGCTATTCGAGACTTCGAAATCAACGTCTATCCCGGTCAAATCTATGGAATAGTAGGCGAATCCGGCTCAGGCAAAAGCACCGCGATTAAAGCCATCATTCGGTATTTAGGCAAAGACGGCAAAATCAATGACGGTCAAATTCTGCTAGACGGAGAAGATATTGTCCGTAAGCCGCGCCGCCAAATGAAAACCCTCTGGGCCAACCGGATGCACATGCTTCCCCAAAATCCATTTGTGGCGCTGAATCCTTCGATTCGAGTGGGTGAACAAGTGGCCGAAACCATTCGCATTCGAGACGGCATCAGTCGGCGACAAGCCCATGAAAAAGCCATTTCTATGCTCGAACGAGTACACCTTGCGGATGCCAAAGAGGTCAGCCATCGCTATCCACATGAACTCAGTGGCGGAATGCAGCAGCGCGTCGTTTTGGCGATGGCCTTCAGTGCAACTCCACAAATCTTGATGTTGGATGAACCCACCACCAGCCTTGACGTCACGACTGAAGCCACCATGCTCGATATTGTGCGTGAATTAATCCAGACCACACAGGCCGGAGCGATTTATGTCACGCATGATTTAGGGGTTGTCGCCCAACTTTGTCAACGGGTAGCGGTCATGTATGCCGGAGAAATCGTCGAGGATGCGTCTGTCCAAGACCTCTATGCCCGCCCGCTGCATCCCTATACGATTGGCTTAATCGCCTGCGTGCCTCGCTTGGGCCAAACCAAACAGCAAGCAGCCCTTCGTACCATTCCGGGTCGTCCTCCATCTCTGCAACAGCGTGAACGCGGCTGTCAATTTGCCCCTCGCTGCCCGGTTGCATTAGAGAAGTGTTTTGTCGAGCATCCACCGTTAGAACAGGCGGCTAATAGACACAAAGTACGCTGTCACCGTTGGCAAGAAATTGCATCTGGTGAATTAGTGGTTGAGCAGGCCTTCCAAAGTGGCCTCGAAGTTAGCGAACATCTTGAACGGGAGCAACTTCTGGCAGTAGAAAACCTGACCAAACATTTCGACGTGCCGCGTGGCCTGCTGGATTTTCTGCAAGGCAAGCCCCCCACTACTGTCAAGGCAGTGGATGATGTTAACTTAGGCATTCAAAAAGGCCGCACGCTGGGCCTTGTGGGTGAAAGTGGCAGCGGCAAAACCACCCTTGCCCGCATGATTGTTGGCCTAATCAGCCGCACCGATGGCACGATTGAATTAAACGGAAAGCCCATTGGAAATACCGTTCGTCAGCGCAGTCGGGATGCCCTACGCCAGATACAGATGGTGTTCCAGAACCCACAAGACTCATTAAACCCCTACTTGACCATCGGGCAAGCCATCCGCCGTCCGCTCATGAAACTAGCAAAACGCAGCCGCCACGAGGCCGAAAAAGAAGTCCGACGACTGCTAGTGGCGGTCAATTTGGACGAGAGCTATGTCAATCGTTTCCCCGCCATGCTTAGTGGGGGCGAACGTCAGCGTGTCGCTATTGCACGTGCCTTTGCTTCCATCCCCGAATTAATTGTCTGCGATGAACCTATTTCAGCACTGGACGTATCCGTTCAAGCCGCCGTTCTCAATCTTTTGGCCCGTCTCCAAGCCGAAAACGACACCTCCTACCTTTTTATATCGCATAATTTAGCGGTAGTTGGCTATTTGGCGGATTATTTGATTGTGTTGTATTTAGGTCAGATTTTTGAGGTCGGTTATGGGCATGATCTGTTCGCCCCGCCCTATCATCCCTATACTGAGGCGCTCGTTTCGGCCATTCCGGTTCCTGACCCCAACCACCAAACCCAGCATATTCGGCTAAGTAATGACATTCCTAGTCCACGCAATTTGCCTACGGGTTGCCGCTTTCATACGCGCTGCCCCCGCAAACTCGGCGCGATTTGTGAACAAGAAGTCCCGCCATGGCAAGACGATGGCGACGGGCATTATATCCGTTGTCACCGCACCATAGATGAACTAATCCTATTGCAGCAATCCGCCCCCCTGCCCCAAGCTGAGGAGGACTCATCATGTTGATGTTTGTACTTCGACGCCTGTTCTTTTTTCTAATTACACTGGCCTTTACTTCCATCTTGATTTTTTTGTTGACCCGCGTTTTGCCCGGCGATGTAGCACGCATCAAGGCTGGACGCGATGCACCGCCGGAAGCCGTTGAGCAGGTACGTCAAGACTTGGGTCTGGATAAACCCCTGCCTGTGCAATATTTCAATTGGATCACAAATTTGGTGCGGGGTGATTGGGGGGACTCTTTTACTACGAATACTCCCATTTATCCCGATGTGCGTCAGCGGCTCGAGAATTCAGGTCGGCTTGCCATCTTGACTCTGCTAATTGCGATTCCCATTTCCCTGGTGCTGGGCATCTTAGCGGCGTTGAATGAAGGGAATTGGGTGGACGGGTTGATTTCAATTTTGACTTTGGGAGTGGTTAGCCTGCCCGAATTTGTCACGGGTATCTTTTTGATTAACACCGTCGCCTTTAAATGGGCCAAAAACTGGGATTGGTTGCCGTTTGAATTGCGCGGAAGTGCCTCTGGATTCAAGCCGGAAATGTCGTTTACTGAATCCTTGCCCTATCTCACTCTGCCTGCCATGGCCGCGACATTTGTTCTTTTGGCTTATGTAACACGTCTGACGCGAGCAGGTGTGATCGAAGAACTCAAGCGCGATTACGTCCGTACCGCCGAACTCAAAGGACTCCCCTACCCCATCGTCATTGTACGCCATGTCTTGCGTAATGCGCTCTCCCCCACCGTGACCGTCATTGCGATTAGTCTCGGTTGGTTGATTAGCGGGCTGGTCGTGGTCGAGTCGGTATTTAATTATAAGGGGCTTGGCAGTTTGTTGATTTTCGCTGTCGAAAATCGTGACCTGCCTATCATTCAGGCCATTGTGATGATTACAGTCGCCGTCATCTTGCTGGCAAATTTTCTGGCTGATTTGACCTATGCTTTTCTGAACCCGCGTGTACGACTGGGGAGATAAAAGTGAGTAACGCTGAAAGTCCGTTTTTGATGAGTATTTTGGAAACCCACCCAAATAAACATAAAAGAGGTGGTCTCTGGGTTGAGGGTCAAATTCTAAGAGGAAAGGTAAAAATTGGTGATGAAGTTGAGATCGTTGGTTTTAGCGACTATCCTATCTTGTCAAAGGTCATCATGTTTGATCTTTACAGTGGTAAGCCATCACGTCTTCACACTGACAAGATAAAGATACTCATTGAAAGCGTTGATTTAGACCCATTTGGGACAGGAAGGGTATTGGCTCAACCTAAAACGATCAGCGCACATGACCGCTGTCTGGCCCGTATAAAGGTATTATCCGAAAGTGAGGGTGGGCGAACCAAACCATTTTACTCAGGGTTTCGGCCTCAGTTTTTCATTTATGAAACAAATTTTGTGTGTGAAATAACGTTACCTGAAGAAACACCATCAGCAGAGTCAGGTTGGGAGGGGGTAGTAGATATAAAATTAGCGTACAAAATCGCTCTTGAAATAGGCAGCAGATTTGAGTTGCGCGAAGGGGCCAAAGTGTCAGTTCAAGGAGAAGTTCAAAATATTTCTGATTTTTAAACGCAAAGACGGGCTGGAGGGGGAGTGGAGGAGGGAGGCAGGAACAGACAAGGGGTTGGGTGTGAGTTGGCAGTGACCTACTCTCCCAGAGGACAACTCCCCCAGTACCATCGGCGCTGACGGGCTTAACTGCCGGGTTCGGGATGGGACCGGGTGGA